>NZ_JAGHWU010000023.1:0-14133 GCF_017746145.1 Xanthomonas sp. D-99
CGCGGAAAGCGCCAGAAATGGCGAAATTCCGAAGTTCCAAAAGCCACTCTTCGGAACGACGCCACCTTCCGCCCTGTCAGGTCTCGTTGTTCAGACCTTCCCTAAGGTTGCGATTCGGGATGCAACCAACCCGCGTCGCCTTCCAGGTAATGCTCGTGCTTCCAGATCGGCACCCGCGCCTTGACCTCATCGATGATGTAGCGACATGCGTCGAATGCGGCGCCACGATGCGCCGCACTGACGCCGACCCACACCGCCATCTCGCCGATACGCAACTCACCCACGCGGTGCACGCAATGCGCGTGCACGATGGCGAATCGCTGCATTGCTTCGTCGACAACACGCTGCCCCTCGGCCTGCGCGAGCGCGGCATAGGCTTCGTAGCGCAAGCCGGCCACGCCGCGGCCTTCGTTGTGATTGCGCACCCAGCCTTCGAAACTGGCAAACGCGCCGGCTTGCGGGTGTTCCCCCCCGGCACGCAGCTGATCGATCGGCAACGGCACCTCGGAAAGCGCAAAGATCGCGGCGACCTGCTCGTTCACAGTCAACCTCCCGACACCGGCGGAATGAACACCACTTCGCTGCCGTCGCGCAGCGCATCCTCCCAGCGCGCGAATGCGCCATCGACAGCCACACGCAGCTGCGCAGGCGTCCAGCGCAGGCCATGCCGTGCATCGAGTTCTGCATACAGGCCGCGCAGATCCTGCGCGCCGGTCTGCACACGCTCGTCGGCAATGCCTGCAGCCTCGCGCAGGCTGGCGAAGTACAGCACCGTCACCATGACCGTCATTGTTCCGCTCCGATGTCGCGCTTGCCGCCGCGCTTGGACACCAATTTGGTCGGGCCGATGCTCATGCTGTGCGACAACGCCTTGCACATGTCATACACCGTCAACGCGGCCACGCTGGCACCGGTCAGCGCTTCCATCTCCACACCGGTGCGATGCACGCAGCGCACCGTGCAACGGATGTCCAGCAGCTGCTCGCCTGCCCAGTCGATCTCGAAACGGCAGGCATCGATCGGTAGCGGATGGCAGAACGGAATCAATTCGTGCGTGCGCTTGACCGCCATGGTGCCGGCGATCACCGCCGTCTCTACGATGCCGCCCTTGGCGCTACGCAAGCCGTTGGCGCGCAATTGTGCGGCCACGGCAGCCGGAAAGCGCACGCGGCTTTCCGCGGTGGCGCTACGGGCGGTAACCGCCTTGTCCGAGACATCCACCATGGCGGGAAGCCCGGCATCGTCCAGATGGGTGAGGCGTGCGGAACGGGATTTTGCAGGCATGGGAAACGACGCGAACGACAGGCCATCAGGATGCGGCATTCTCGGTGAACAAGGTGCCTTGATGGAACAGCAGCTGCCATCCAGCAGCATTCCTGCGCCACAACGAGCTGCGCAAGGCCTGCCGCTCAACACCCTGCCGGCGATCCATCGACCGATAGCGTACCTGCGCCAGATCCGGTGCCAACCGCGCGCATTCGAAGTCATCTGCGCAGTACTCGGCAGCGACACCGGGGACGCGCAAGGCCGCGATTACCTCGCTCCTCGTGTACCGATGGCCCGACGTACCGAACTCGACAAATGCCGGATCGAGCAGCGCTTCCAACACCTGCACATCGGCACGCTGCTGCGGATCGAGCAGACGCAGCTCCAGCGTGCGCAACTGCACCAGCAGCGCGTCCTCGCTCATCCGCCGATCAAGAACATCTCGACCGGCTTGCCGCGCCGTGGCACCGAGGCGCGCACTTCGCTGTAGCGGTCGCCACGCACGCTCCAGCGCTGGCGCAGATGCGTCGCCAGCGCAGGCGCGCCATTGGCCAGGGCCGGCTTGAGGTCATGGCCCTGGCTGGCGAACAGGCAGGTATACAGACGCCCGTCTGCCGAAACGCGCGCACGCTGGCAATCGCCGCAGAACGGCACGCTGACCGAACTGACGAAGCCCACTTCGCCGGCGCCATCCGCGAACGCGTGGCGCTGGGCCACTTCCCCGGTGTAATTGGCGTCCAGCGCCACCAGCGGCCAGCGCGCGTGGATGCGTTCGTGCAATTGCGCTGAGGTCACCACCGCATCCGGGGTCCAGCCATTGCAGCTGCCTACGTCCATGAATTCGATGAAGCGCAGCACGTGCCCGGTGCCGCGGAAGTGCTCCACCAGCGGCAGCACCTGATCTTCGTTGACGCCACGCTGCACCACACAATTGATCTTCAGCCGCTGAAAACCGGCGTGCTCGGCGGCGGCGATGCCGGCCAGCACCTGCGCAATCTCACCGCGATCGCCGCTCATGCGCCTGAACAACGCCGGTTCCAGCGCATCCATGCTGACGGTGATGCGGCGCAACCCGGCCTGCCGCAGCGCGACGGCCTGGCGGGCGAGCAAGGTGCCGTTGGTGGTCAGGGCCAGATCTTCGATGCCCTCGATCGCGGTCAGCCGTGCGATCAGGCTCGGCAGGTCGCGGCGCAGCAGCGGCTCTCCGCCGGTCAGGCGTACCTTGGTCACACCGACCGAGACGAAGGCACGCACCAGGGTTTCCAGCTGATCGAAACTCAACCGCTGCTGTGAATCGAAGCCGTAATCGTCCGGCACGCGATCGGCCGGCATGCAGTACCCGCAGCGGAAATTGCAGGCTTCGATCACCGACAGGCGCAGATCGCGCAACGGGCGGCCGTAGCGGTCCTGCATCGGCGCCATCACGAGATCCGGCTGCAGCAAGGCGCCCATCAGGGCACCGTCGCGGCGGTCGGGTTCGCCAACGCGAGGTATTGACCGGGCACGGCAACGCGGTGGCCACGTGCACGCAGCACATCGCCGTCGGCGTCGCTGGCGTAGTGGTACAGCAGCATGCGGCTCAACAGGTCCTGCGGGTATTCCCGCTCCAAATCGTCCACGCCAGTATGCGACGGGTTGCCGTGAACGCCGCAGTCATGTGCGATGAGCTCGCTGTCGTCCGCATAACGCTTCAGCATTTCCGGAATCGGCCGGGTATCGCCGGTCCAGACCAGCGCGCCCTTCAACCGCAACCCGTAAGCCGTCTCGGGCCAGTGATGGCGTACCGGGAACACTTCCAGCCGCACGCCGTCGTGCCAGAACGCATCGCCGACCGGCACCAGCTGAAACGCATCCCAGAAGTTCGCTCCGCCCTCGGCCAGCACGTTCGGGTAATCGGCGATGCGTCGCTGCAGCAGCGGCACGACCGGCGCCGGCACGTACAGGCGCGTGCGCCCGCGGCGCTCGGAGAAATAACTGTCGACGAACACCCGTTCCAGCCCACCGACATGGTCCAGATGCACGTGGGTGATGAAGATCGCCTGCGGCAGCCGGCCGTAGTGCGCCTGATAGGCGGTCAGCCCCTCGCTGCCGCAATCGATGGTCAGCCAGGGCGCACC
Source organism: Xanthomonas sp. D-99 (assembly GCF_017746145.1). Classification (NCBI taxonomy): domain Bacteria; kingdom Pseudomonadati; phylum Pseudomonadota; class Gammaproteobacteria; order Lysobacterales; family Lysobacteraceae; genus Xanthomonas; species Xanthomonas sp. D-99. The sequence continues at coordinate 3,384 of NZ_JAGHWU010000023.1, forward strand.
GGCGCGCTCGAGCGTGGCCATCGGCGAGCCAAGCGCCACCGCCGACGCATTGCCGACTCCCTGCACCCGCAAGGCCCAGTCCATCAGTAGCCCCGGCCCCAGGCCAGTTCGTAGGCGCGATGCAGGCGCGCATAGTCCTTGTCCACGTCCTCGCGGCTGGGGTTGCCGCGCAGCTTCAACAGCGAGCGATGCAGCCGCTTGAGGTTGCGCTCGCGCCAGCGCGTGGCCGGAATGCGCAGCACGCCGCGGTCGAAGTCGATGAGCCAGCCATGCCCGCCGGCATCGAACAGGATGTTGTGCGCATTGAGATCGGCATGATCCAGGCCGGCGCGATGGAAGCGCGCGATCAGCTGGCCGGTCGCCTCCCACGGCGCGCCGCGTCCGGCCACCTGGGCGTGGTCGGCCAACGAGCGCACGTTTTCCAGCCGCTCCATCAACAGCGCAGCGCGATAACCCAGGCCTTCGCGCAGATAGCAGGCGGCCAACGGGCGCGGTACCGGCAACTTGCGTTTGATCAGTTCGCGCATCAGCCGGAACTCGGCAAAACTGCGCGTGCGCCCCGCGCCTTTCCACAGATAGCGATCGCGGCTCACGCGTGCGGCCATGCCGCCACGCAGATACTGCCGCAACACGCTATGGCCGAACGGCGCATCCACGAACCACGCGCCGCCACGCCCACCTGCGCCCACCGGACGCGCCCTGTCGCCCCACGATTGCGGCGAAAACAGGCTGGCATCGGCTTGCCGCAGCCGTTCGCGGTCGAACAGAATGGCGCCATAACCGCGACCTTCGCGGTACGGCGCCAGCGCTTCGGTGGCATCGAAAGAAACCATCTATCGAGTCTAACAACACCATGGCTGTAACGCCCGCATCGCTGTGTTTGCTGCGCTTGTCCGCCCTGGGCGATGTCACGCACGTGGTGCCACTGGTACGCACGCTGCAGGCAGGGCTTCCTGAAACCCAACTGCATTGGATCATCGACAGGGCCGGGCTCAAATTGCTCGACGGCCTGCCCGGCGTGCAGTTCCATACCTACGACAAACGCAGCGGGGTGGCCGGCATGCGCGCGCTCCGTCGGTCGCTGGCCCCGCTGGGACGTTTCGATGCCTTGCTGCAGATGCAGGTGGCCTTGCGCGCCAATGTGCTGTCAGCCTTCGTACCGGCGCGGCGACGCATCGGCTACGACCGCAGCCGCTCCAAGGACCTGCACGGCCTGTTCGTCAACGAACGCATCGCCGACCGCCCCGGCATCCATGTGCTCGACGCCATCGGCAGCTTTGCCGAGCCGCTGGGCCTGCGCCAGACCCAGGTCCGCTGGGACCTGCCGGTACCCGATGAAGCGCATGCATGGGCACGTGCGCAATGGGACGACGATGGCCGCCCGGTGCTGATGATTTCGCCGTGCTCCAGCCACGCGCGTCGCAACTGGTATCCCGATCGCCATGCCGCGCTGGCCGATCATGCCGCCGCGCAGGGCTGGCGGATCGTGCTGTGCGGCGGCCGCAGCGACCTGGAACGCAGCACTGCCGATGCCATCGTCGCAGCCGCACGCACGCCGGTGCTGGATCTGGTTGGCAAGGACACCCTCAAACAGCTGCCCGCACTGCTTGCGCGCGCGAACCTGGTGGTCACGCCGGATTCCGGGCCGATGCATATCGCCAACGCCATGGGCACGAAGGTGCTCGGCCTGCATGCCGCCAGCAACCCGCGACGGAGCGGCCCGTATTCGGACGTGCGCTATTGCGTGGACCGTTACGACGCCGCTGCGCGCAAATTCCTGCAGAAACCGGCCGACCAGCTGAGCTGGGGAACGAAGATCGAATTCGACGAGGTGATGTCGCTGATCACCGTGGATGACGCGATCGCCGCCTTCGAGCACTATCGCGCCGACCATCGGCGTTAGGGATTTGGCACCGCGATTGAAGGCGCATTGCATTCAAAAATGCTGACTGCCAGACACCGTGCAGATGCCGCCAATCAACGCCGACGTCACAACCGCAGGCACCGCCCAATCGCTTAGTGCCAGTCACCATGACTGGGCGATGGGCCGACCAGGCGGCCAGCGCGATCGGTCAACCGGCGCGCTCAGGCGCCGGTAGCGCGATAGTCCTGATAGGACTTTTCTTCCACATACGAAGAACCCAGCGCCAGGTTGATCTCTTTCTTGATGCGCGCGCGCTCGTCGTTCTCGATATACACGCTGCGCGCCAGCTGCACGAAGGCAGCGTCGAAGCTCTGCGCCTGCTCCTTGAGCCGGATGTCGTCCTCGATCACCCACAGCCGCTCATTGACGGCCTTGAGCTCGGCGCGCAGGCGCACGATGTCATGCCCGGCGGCCGGATGCGCCATCCAGCTGGTTTCCAGCGCAGACAGCTCGTTGCGCACATTGGCCAATTTGGCCGCATCGCGCATGCGCTCGGACTTGATCTGCAGGATCGCGATCTTGTCGAGCAGCTCACCAAACGACACGGGCACCAGGATCTCGGACATGACAGGCCTCCAACGGGGATCGGGCGGATTGTAGTCATCGCCGCGGCCGGCGACTGCCACACATAAACAAAAGCCCCCTTGCGGGGGCTGATGCGAATCTGGCGGCAGAGGGGGATTCACGCGGCACGACGTGCCTTCGCCCTGCGGGCGGCTTCGCCGTGCAGGCAGCTGCGCTGCCTGTCGAACCCGGGGCTCTCACCCCCCAATGCCGCCGGCGAAACTCACGCGGCACTGGCACAACTGCTCGCCTCAATCTGGCGGAGAGGGGGGGATTCGAACCCCCGAGGCGCTATAAACGCCTGCCTGATTTCGAGTCAGGTACATTCAACCGCTCTGCCACCTCTCCAGATGGTCCCCAGTGTCCTGGGGCCGTGCATCATACGGGCACATGGCCCCAGCCACAAGCGGCCCGGGCCGGCGTCGACAGGGGCAGCGCGCGTCCAGGCGTGAACCGGTGCTGCGACACCCGCGCGCGGCGTGTTGCCGCTAACCGGCCGGGCCGCGATGATGGTGGCGCATCTTCTCCTTGGCGACCCGGCCCCATGCTCGAATTCGGACACCTCACCCACGTCGGCCTGCGCCGTGACCTCAACGAGGACACCTATTACGGCGACAGCGAGCTGGGATTGTGGCTGGTCGCCGACGGCATGGGGGGGCATGCCTGCGGAGAAGTGGCCAGCGCATTGGCGCGCGAAACCATCGTGCGAGAAGTCCGTGCCGGGACCCCGCTCGCCCAGGCGGTACGCATCGCCGACGAAGAGATCATCAAGACCTCGCGCCGCTGCAACGACACCCTGCCGATGGGCACCACCGTGGTCGCCGCGCGCGTACTCGGCCAGCGTTTCGAAGTGGCCTGGGTTGGCGACAGCCGCGCCTACCTGTGGCGCGATGGCCGGCTGGCGCAGCTGAGCCAGGACCACAGCTATGTGCAGGAGCTCATCGCCCAAGGCACGCTGACCAGCGAGCAGGCGCGCGCGCACCCGCATCGCAACGTGGTGACCCAGGCACTCGGCGTGACCGACCCGGCCCACCTGAATGTCGCCATCATGCAAGGCGAACTCAAATCCGGCATGCAGCTACTGCTGTGCAGCGACGGCCTGACCGAAGAGGTGGACGATGCCGCCATCGCAGCCACATTGTCGCAGGCCGATTGCAGCGCGCAGGAATGCGTGGAATGCCTGGTCGCCGCCGCACTGGATGGCGGCGGTTCGGACAACATCACCGCGATCCTGGTGCGCAGTCACTGAGCGCTGCGCGCAAGCGGACAGTTGCGCAACAAAGCGCAGCGGCCGCCGGCCATCGTTCAATCCCGATGGGGCCGCTTGGTTTGTGCGACGAAACGTCGCCATCGTTCGTCACGCCTTGCCAGCCACTCTGACGGCAAGCAGAGCCACACCGGCGAACATCGCACGTCACTACATGCCGATGTGTTGTGCGTACACCTGCCATGTGCGCATGCAGCCATCGCCGCAACAGACGACCCAGGTGCGCACATGCACCGCCATTGCCGACCAACGGCGGCGATGCGCCTCGGGTCCGACGCCTTACCCGGCGACGGCAATCTCTTCGACCGGCGGATCCCACAACGCACGCCCCGCTTTCTTGCGCAACTGCGCCAGACGCGCCTCGTGCGCCTGCGATTCGGAAGCGGTCACCGCAACGCGCGGACGCGGCAACAGCAGCGCCGGGTCGAACGCAATCATGCCGCTCGCGGCATCGGTCTGCTGGCCGGCGTCGGCGCTGGCAAACCCGATTTCCTCCTGACCCGAGGTCAGCGCGATATACACATCGGCCAGGATCTGCGCATCGAGCAAGGCGCCGTGCAACTGGCGATGCGAGTTGTCCACGCCCAGACGCTTGCACAGGGCATCCAAGGAATTGCGCTGCCCCGGATAGCGCTCGCGCGCCATCATCAAGGTATCCACCACCGTGGCGCGCTCGACAATGCGCCCGTAGTGATCGCCCAGCAGCGCCAGTTCGTTGTCCAGAAAACCCAGGTCGAACGCGGCGTTGTGGATGATCAGTTCCGCGCCGTCGATATAGGCGAGAAACTCGTCCACCACCTCGCCGAATAGCGGTTTATCGGCCAGAAATTCCAGGGTCAGCCCGGTCACCTCCTGCGCGCCCGGCTCGAAGTCGCGGTCGGGCTTCAGGTAGCGATGGAAATTGTTGCCGCTCGGGCGCCGCTCCAGCAGCTCCACCGCGCCGATTTCGACGACGCGGTTGCCCTTGCGCCATTCCAGGCCGGTGGTTTCGGTATCGAGAATGATCTGACGCATGTGTCCTCTTACGATGTCGCAAGACCACCGCGCTGGGCGATGGCCTGATTGCGGGCGAGCACGTCGACGCGCTCGTTGTCCGGGTCGCCATTGTGGCCTTTCACCCAGCGCCAATCGATGCGGTGGCGCTGCGTGGCCGCGTGCAGCCGCTCCCACAACTCGCGATTTTTGACCGGATCGCCCCCGGCGGTTTTCCAGTTGCGTCGCACCCACCCCGGCATCCATTCGGTGATGCCCTGGCGCACGTACTGCGAATCGGTATGCAACACGATCTGGCACGGCTCGGTCAGCGTTTCCAGGGCCATGATCGCCGCCATCAATTCCATGCGGTTGTTCGTCGACACCGCCTCACCGCCAGCCAGCTCCTTTTCGCGGCCGTTGTAACGCAACAAGGCCGCCCAACCGCCCGGGCCGGGGTTGCCGAGGCAAGAGCCATCGGTATGCACTTCAATGGATTTCATCAGGTTCCAGAGTTGAACGTAAACAGGTCAGATCGTGGCCACCGGTTGTGGCCAGCGAGCAGGCAGGGCGATCGGCGTCGGCCCGATCGCCGCGGCAGCGCGCTTTTCAACCTCCAGCAGATACACCGCACGCCAGGGCGCCCGGCCGGGGTCGGTGGACTCGCCGCCGGGGCGCCAGATCGGCCCCAGATAGCGCTCCGCCTGCACGCTGTGCAGCCCGGCACGCTGCGCCAGTAGGCGCCAGCGATCCGGGCGCAACGCGACCGGCCCGCGCCGCGCCCAGCGGAAGCGGTAGGGGCTCATTGGATTGAGCGTAAACAGCCACAGGCGGCCGCCGGGCATCAGCAAACGCTCGCATTCGGCCAGAAAGTCCGCTGCCCCGCCAACCACCGCATGCTGCGCCACGATCGCCTGCAGGCTCTCGGTCGGCAGCGGAAACGGCAGCGCGCAGCGCGCGTCGCCAGCAAAGCGGCCGGCACTGCGATGCAGCCGCAAACCGCGCCCTTGAAGCAACTCGCGCGCAGGCATGTCGGCGGTCGGCGTCAGCCACAACCACGGCTGCGACGGCCGTGTCTGCAGCGCCTCCAACGCCAGACGACGCTCCAGCTGAAGCAGGCTGCGCCCTGCGCCGGTTTCAAACCAGGATGAGACGCCAGCTTGACGGGAGAATGGCGGGGCAGGCATGGTCCCAATTCTATGCGACTGATCGCCCTGCCCGCATTCGACGACAACTACATCTGGGCGCTGATCGCTGCAGATGGCCGCGCCATCATTGTCGACCCCGGTCAGGCCGAGCCTGTCCTGGCTGCCGCGCAGCGCCAGGGCCTGGTGCCGAGCGCCGTCCTGCTGACCCACCACCACGGCGACCATATCGGCGGCGTTGCCGAGCTCCAGCAGCGCTGGCCGGACCTGGAGCTGTTCGGCCCGGCCGACGAACGCATCCCGGCTAACGCGCATCAAGTGGGCCATGGCGAGCGCTTGCGCCTGCTCGATGTCGAGTTCCAGGTGCTCGAGGTGCCCGGCCACACCCGCAGCCATATCGCCTTCGTCGCTGCCGGCCACCTGTTCAGCGGTGATACCCTGTTCAGCCTAGGCTGTGGGCGGATGTTCGAAGGTACCGCTCCCCAGATGTTCGACTCGTTGCAGCGCCTGGCCTCCCTGCCTGGCGAAACGCTTGTGTGTTGCGGCCACGAATACACGTTGGCCAACGCGGCCTTCGCGCTGCATGTCGATCCCACCAACGCTGCCTTGCAGCGCCGTCAACAGGAAGCCCAGGCCATGCGTCATGCAGCCCGTCCTACCCTGCCGATTTCGCTCAAGAGTGAACTGGCCACCAATCCGTTCTTACGTACCAGCCGCCCCGAGATCCGCGCTGCAGTGGCACCACGCGCAGCCGGCGCACTTTCCTCTGAAGTGGATGTTTTCGCCGAACTTCGGCGCTGGAAAGACGAATTTCGCGCATGAGGCGCCTGGTTTTGGCAGTGCTGGCCGCCTGTTCGGCCATTGCACCGGCAGCCGCATCGCCCAACGACGCAAGCTCCGCCTCCGCAGGTGGCCAGGCCGCGCAGGCCAGCGTGCTAAGCCTCCGCAACGGGCGCGAGATTTTTTCGGCCTTCCTCGACGGACGCGCCGACCCGGGCTGCGACAGCGCCCATAGCGATGCCCGCTGGGAACAGCATTTTTCGCGCGCACCGGCACGTCTGGCAGACGATGCGCAGGATGTCCTGCCGCTATTCGGCTACGTCGTCGATGAACTGCGCAAGGCCGACATGCCGACCGAATTTGCGCTGATTCCGTTCGTCGAAAGTGGCTACCGCCCCGGGGCCCGCAACGGCAGCGGCCCCGCAGGCTTGTGGCAGTTCATCGCAACCACCGCACGCAACCACCATGTGCCGGTCGGCGCACAGTACGACGGACGCCTGTCGGCAGTGGACTCCACCACTGCGGCGGTACGCTACCTCAAAACCCTTTACGGCATGTTCGGCGGAGACTGGCGCCTGGCCCTGATGGCCTACAACGCCGGCGAGTACCGCGTGCTGCAGGCAATGCGCAGCGCTGGGATGAACGCGCAAAACGCGCGCCCATCGGAATTGCCTGGCATGTCCAAGGTCACCTACGACTACGTGGAAAAGCTGCACGCGCTTGCCTGCGTGCTCGATCACGCGCAGCAGCAGGGCAACCTGCTGACCTCGCTGGATCGCCAGGTGCCCGTCCTTACCGAACATGCGTTACCGGCAGGCACCAGCCTCAACACCTGGGCTGGACAGCGGGCGATCGAGCCGCAATTGCTCGCGCGCCTGAATCCCGCCCTCGCTGGCGCACGCGCCGCGCCGCGCGGTGTGCACGTGCTCGCGCCGCTTGCGCCGCCGCAGCCCGGTGCAAATAGCGCCATGGTCGCATCTGCCGAGGTGGGAACTGGCGCCGCCAGCAGCACTGCCGCGCCGACCGCCGTTGCCACTGCGGCCAGCAAAGCGTCGACCTCGCCAGCACGCACCCACACCGTGCGCAATGGCGAATCGGCCTGGGCGATCGCACGCCGCTATGGCATCACCGTCACGACGCTGCTCGCCACCAACGGCCTGGACAAAAGCGCCATTCTGAAGCCTGGCATGGTGCTGTCGTTCGACGACTCGCCCTGAGCGATGCGCCGCGAGGTGCGGCGCACCTTGGACGCCGTCGTACGCGCAGGCAGGCGGCCGCCAGCATGATCGCGTCGATCCTGAACTTCGCTCACCAACCAGCCGTCTTGGTCAGGCCGCTTCGGTCACGAGAGATGGGGGTCGAGAGTTACCAGGTTGCAAACGTGCAGTTAGCACCTGCTGCGCGTCGCGCCGGGGAGCCTGCTTGGCGCTCCACATGCGAGCCGAGCTCCGGCAAAAATCGAAGCTTGCACACCTCTACACGATGCGCGCCATGATGAGCGACGCTCCTTGCTGAGTCAATCACGCCCAGCCATTCAACTGACCCGACCACCGGAGTTCAGCGCGACACCTCGCAGTCTTTCAGGAACGCTACCCGCGCGCCGTCGCACAGTCGAGCGTCAGCGGCGACGACCGCCAGATCGTCAGGCGACTAGCCGACAACCCCGCGACTTGCGCCCAGGAATCGCAGCTCCCGTCACGCCGGCAAATCGATACGCGCCGCACGGCAGCCTGAGTGCGAATGCCCGCCAGCCGGACTGCGTCTTCCACCACGAACGCCCAAAGAAAAAGCCCGGTTGCCCGGGCTTTTCTCTCACCAATCGATGATCCAGCCTTACAGCTGGGCTTCTTCGATCTGGATCTTGTAGCACTTGCGCATTTCCTTGACGTAAGCCTGCGCAGCGTTGTTTCCGTCGATCTGGCTCAACTGCTCGCGCAGCATCGTCTGCTGCTCGGCCGGCATCTGCTTCAGATCGCCCGGCGTCGCCTTGCTGATGACAAAGACAGCAAAGCGTCCGCCATCCAGCTCCACCTTGCCAACCGACGGCTTGCCTTCGGTCGGTCGCGGCGCACTGAAGATCGCACGGTTCGCAGCCGGGGTCGGGATCGGCGCCGTCCGCGGCAGCCCCGGAATCGGCTGCACCTGCAGCTTCTCGCTGTCGGCCAGCGCCTGTAGCGTTTCGCCTTTCTGCACGCGTGCCAGCAAGGCATCGGCAGCAGCGGCGGCGGCCTTCTCGGCACGGTCCGCGCGGATTGCCGCCGTCACCTTGTCGCGCACCTTGTCCAACGGCAACGCCTGTTCGGCAGTGTGGTTGGTCACACGCAGCACCACGCTATGGTTCGGCGCGATGGTGATGGGGTCGCTCACCGTGCCGTCCTGCACCAGCGTTTCGGAGAACGCCGCGCGCAGCACAGCCGGGTTGGCGGCAACACCGCTGGCATCACTGCGCGAGAACGGGCCCAGCGTCTGCACCGGCAGGCCGACTTGCTTGGCCGCCGGCTCCAGTGCGGTGGGGTTTTTGTAAACCTGGTCCACCAACTTGCCGCTGACATCGGCAAAGGCCTTGTCTGCGTCGGCCTTGAGCTGCTCGGCAGCCAGCTGGTCGCGTACCTGCTCGAACGACTTGCCCTGGCCACCCTTGACCTCACGCAGCTGGATCACGTGGTAGCCGAATTCGCTCTTGATCGGGCCCACCACCTCGCCAGCCTTCATCGAGAACAGTGCGTCCTCGAACGGCTTGACCATCGTGCCCTTCTCGACCCAGCCCAGGTCGCCGCCGGCATCCTTGGAACCGGGATCTTGCGAATTCGCCTTCGCCAGTGCAGCAAAGTCGGTACCCGTCTGCTTGGCCTCGGCGGCAAGCTTGGCAGCCTTTGCCTCGGCAGCCTTCTGTGCGGCTGCATCGGGACCGGCACTGATCAGGATGTGCGACGCAAGACGCTGCTCCGGCTCGACGAAGCGCGCCTTCTCGTCTTCATAGCGCTTGCGCAGCGTGGCCTCGTCGGCCGCAGTGGCTGGCAGCATCGTGGCGGCGTTGAGCTCCACGTATTCGATCGTCACGGTTTCCGGCTGGCGGAAATCCTGCGTGTGCCCGTCGTACCACTGCTTGATCTGCGCATCGCTCACCGGCGCAGCATCTGCGGCCGGCGGCGGCAGCATCGCCAGCTCCACATCGCGCGTTTCACCCATCAGCTTGAGCAGGCGCTTGAACTCGGACGTGGTGGCAAAGCCGGATTCCGCCACCGCCTGCGGGATCACCGACTGCTGCAGGCTGTCGCGCACCAACGCATCGAACTGCGCTGGCGTGCGCGGCGGCGTGCCCTGCGCGAGTGCGGCGCGGTACTGATCGGGACTGAACTTGCCATCGACCTGGAATGCGGGAATGTTGGCAATGTAATCGCGCACGGTCGCATCGCCGATGACGATTCCGGCGTCTTCCGCACCCAGTCGCACAACCTGTTCGTCGACCAGTTGGTCGAGCACCTGCAGCTTGTTTTCGCGGGATTCGAAGGTGCGCGGATCAAATTTCTCGCCCTGACGCTGACGCTCCTGCATACGCGCCTGCTCGAAACGCGCGCGGAAATCCTGCGTGCTGATTTCATGGTGTTGCCACAGCAAGGAGACCGGCCACCACGACGGTGCCGATTTCCACCAGGTCGGCGGCGCCTGCACCTTGGCCACGTTGTTGGCGCCAATGCCGCCGAGGTAGCTGTTGTCGATGACGAACAGGAACGGAATCATCAGCAACCCCAGGATGGCGGTAGCGATCCAGCCTGACGTCTTGTCGCGAAGTTTCTGCAGCATTGGCAAATCACGGCCTGTGGGCGAGCCGCGCAGTGTAACGCGCTTGGCGCCAGGCACCCAGCCCAATGCCCGTGACGACGGCGTCGTGGCGCATCAATCGGCCCCAGGGTGAACAGCTCCAGCCGGAGCCAGATACCGAAGCGCCTTCAAACGCAGCAGAACGCGCCGCTGCAGGATGCGCGGTAGTACGCCGCACCGCCATGCCAGAATGGACCCACGTCCATTACCGACAGTCAAAAAAAAGCCCCCGGCACAAGGCCGAGGGCTTCGTATAACTGGCGGAGCGGACGGGAC
>NZ_JAGHWU010000023.1:14168-14300 GCF_017746145.1 Xanthomonas sp. D-99
ACCAGCTGAACTACCGCTCCGCTTTAAACTTGGACATCTGCCTCCATTCCGTTCGCAACGCGAATGTCGTGGAGAAAACGAAGCCCCCAATTGCTCAGGGGCTTCGCGTGTAACTGGCGGAGCGGACGGGAC
>NZ_JAGHWU010000023.1:14330-37046 GCF_017746145.1 Xanthomonas sp. D-99
CCAGCTGAACTACCGCTCCGCGCTTGAAACGTTTGCCTGGTGCTTAATGGTGGGTGCTGAGGGTTTCGAACCCCCGACCCTCTCCGTGTAAGGGAGACGCTCTACCGCTGAGCTAAGCACCCCAGCGAGTCGATTAGTTTACTGCATCCTTCAGGGCTTTACCAGCCTTGAATGCAGGATTCTTCGAAGCAGCGATCTTGATGCTGTCGCCGGTCTTCGGATTGCGGCCGGTGCGCTCAGCGCGCTCGCGGACCTGGAAGGTACCGAAGCCAACGAGGGTAACGGCGTCGCCCTTCTTCAGTGCCTTGGTGATTTCGCTCACAACCGCGTCAACAGCACGGCCAGCTTCAGCCTTGGAGATGTCAGCGGCAGCGGCAACGCCATCGATCAATTCGGTTTTATTCATTCTTGAAACTCCCTTTGCGGCAGATGCCGCGGAATCGACAATCGGCGCTCTTGCCGTAAGCGAAGAACCCGACACAAGTGGTATCGCATGACGCATCACATTTGCCGCGCCCACGAGTCGTGCATTTATACCAGCGCCCCCAACAGCACGCAAGCCAAAACCCAATAACGACGCGGGTTTTGGCTTGTTTTGACGAGGCTCAGACAGCCCTCGTTAGTGCTTGACGCGGGTACCGGGTGTGCTACGCGACTTGCCGCGCACGGTCACGCGCGAGGCCGCCTTGCGGGCCTTTTCCTTGCCGGCCTTCTTCGGCGCGAGCGGACGTTCCAACGCCAGATCGAGCACCTCGTCGATCCACTTCACCGGCACGATCTTCAGATCGCGGGTCACGTTTGGCGGGATGTCGGCCAGATCCTTGCGATTCTCGTCGGGGATCAGCACGGTGCGGATGCCGCCGCGCAGGGCCGCCAGCAACTTCTCCTTCAAGCCACCGATTGCCGATACCCGCCCGCGCAGGGTGATCTCGCCGGTCATGGCCACATCGGCGCGGATCGGCACCCGGGTCAGTATCGACACCAGCGAGGTCACCATCGCGATACCTGCGCTTGGGCCGTCCTTGGGCGTGGCGCCGTCGGGCACATGCACATGCACGTCCTGCTTTTGCAGGAAATCCACATCGATGCCAAGTCGCTCAGCGCGCGAACGCACCACCGACAATGCAGCCGATGCCGATTCCTTCATGACATTGCCGAGCTGGCCGGTGAGGATCAGGTTGCCCTTGCCCGGCACCAACGTGGACTCGACCTGCAACAGCTCACCACCGACTTCGGTCCATGCCAGACCCGTGACCAGACCGATCTCGTTTTCTTCTTCGGCACGGCCGAAGTCGAAGCGACGTACGCCCAGATACTTGTCCAGATTCTTGGCGTTGACGGTGACCAGCGCCTTCGGCTTTCCCTTCTTGGCGACCGCCTTCTTGGCCGCCGGCTGCGGACCTGCGAGCGCGATTTCCTTGACCACCTTGCGGCAGATCTTGGCCACCTCGCGTTCGAGATTACGCACACCCGACTCACGTGTGTAATACCGCACGATGTCCTGGATCGCATCGCTGGCGATCTCGATCTCCTCCGGCTTCAAGCCGTTGGCCTTGATCTGCTTGGGCACCAGATAGCGCGTGGCGATGTTGAGCTTCTCATCCTCGGTATAGCCGGGGATGCGGATCACTTCCATGCGGTCCAGCAACGGGCCCGGGATATTGAGCGAGTTGGAGGTGGCGACGAACATCACCTCCGACAGGTCCAGATCGACTTCCAGATAGTGGTCGTTGAACGAATTGTTCTGCTCCGGATCGAGCACTTCAAGCAATGCCGACGACGGGTCGCCACGAAAGTCCATCGACATCTTGTCGATTTCGTCCAGCAGAAACAGCGGGTTCTTGCTGCCGACCTTGTTGAGGTTCTGCACCAGGCGGCCCGGCATCGAACCGACATAGGTCCGGCGGTGGCCACGGATTTCGGCCTCGTCGCGAATGCCGCCCAGGCTCATGCGCACGAACTTGCGGTTGGTCGCCTTGGCGATCGACTGCCCGAGCGAGGTCTTGCCCACGCCCGGCGGTCCGACCAGGCACAGGATCGGCCCCTTCATCTGCTTCACGCGCGACTGCACCGCCAAGTACTCAAGGATGCGCTCCTTGACCTTGTCCAGACCGTAGTGATCGGCGTCCAGCGTATCTTCGGCAACCTTGAGGTCCTTGCGCACTTTGGTGCGCTTTTTCCACGGAACGCCCAGCAGCCAGTCCAGGTAATTGCGCACCACGGCCGCCTCGGCGGACATCGGCGACATCTGCTTGAGTTTGTTGAGCTCGGCCTTGGCCTTGGTCTCGACCGGCTTGGGCATGCCCGCCTCGGCGATCTTGCGCGCCAGTTCTTCCAGCTCGCCCGGCGCATCGTCCAGGTCGCCCAGCTCCTTCTGGATCGCCTTCATCTGCTCGTTGAGGTAGTACTCGCGCTGGCTTTTTTCCATCTGCGACTTCACGCGGCCGCGGATGCGCTTTTCCAGCTGCTGTACGTCGATTTCTCCATCGACCAGGCCGACCAGCAATTCCAGCCGCTCGCCGATGTCGGTGATCTCCAGCAGGCGCTGCTTGTCGGCCAGACGCACACCGATGTGGGCGGCGATGGTGTCCGCCAGGCGGCCCGGCTCATCGATGCCGGCCAAGGTCTGCAGCAGTTCCGGCGGCAGCTTGCGGTTGGTCTTGACGTACTGTTCGAATAGCGACATCAGCGAACGCGCAATCGCTTCCACCTCGCGCGGCTCACGCGCGTCGCTGGCTTCGATTTCGGTGCCCTGCCCCTGCAATGCGCCGTCCTGCTCGATAACCTTGTCGACGGTGACCCGTGACAGACCCTCGACCAGCACCTTGATGGTGCCGTCGGGGAGCTTGAGCAACTGCAGCACCTGCGCCAGGGTACCGACGGTATACAGATCGCCGGCAGCCGGGTCGTCGGTCTCGGCCGACTTCTGCGCGACCAGCAGGATGCGCTTGTCCGCCTCCATCGCCTTTTCCAGCGCACGCATCGACTTGTCGCGGCCGACGAACAGCGGGATCACCATGTGCGGGAACACCACCACGTCGCGCAGCGGCAACACTGGCAGATCGAGAATTTCTGGTTGGGACTGGGCCATGGGGCACTCCGCAGGAATGGGGGTTTTTGGGGCAGTAAAAAGCCGATGGCCCCGTTATGGGGCCATCGGCGAGGTGTTGCAAGTAGCGTTCGGAAAGCGGTTATCCGCCAGCGAGGCCGAGGCCCGGCGGGGCGGCCAACGGACTCAGTCTCCGGATGCAGCCTTGGCGGGCGCCGGTTGCGCCTGGTAGATCAAATACGGCTCGGACTTGTGCTCGATCACCGACTCGTCCACCACGACCTTGCTGACGTTTTCCTGCGACGGCAGCTCGTACATCGTGTCCAGCAGCACCGATTCGACGATGGTGCGCAGGCCACGCGCGCCCGTCTTGCGCTTGAGCGCCTTCTTGGCGATCGCAGACAGGGCGTCGGGGCGGAACTCCAGCTCCACGCCTTCCATGTCGAACAGCTTCTTGAACTGCTTGGTGATGGCGTTCTTGGGCTCGGTCAGGATCTTGATCAACGCAGGCTCGTCCAGCTCTTCGAGCGTGGCGACCACCGGCAGACGGCCGACGAACTCGGGAATCAGGCCGAACTTGATCAGATCTTCCGGCTCGACTTCGGCCAGGATCTTGCCCACTTCCTGCTTGCGCTCGCTGCTCTTGACCTTGGCGCCGAAGCCGATGCCACCAGCGTCGTTGGAACGCTGCTGGATCACCTTGTCCAGGCCGGCGAACGCGCCGCCGCAGATGAACAGGATGTTCTTGGTGTCGACCTGCAGGAACTCCTGCTGCGGGTGCTTGCGCCCCCCCTGCGGCGGCACCGAGGCAACCGTGCCTTCGATCAGCTTGAGCAGCGCCTGCTGCACGCCTTCACCGGACACATCGCGGGTGATCGACGGGTTCTCGCTCTTGCGCGAGATCTTGTCGATTTCGTCGATATAGACGATGCCCTGCTGCGCCTTTTCGACGTCGTAGTCGCACTTCTGCAGCAGCTTCTGGATGATGTTTTCCACATCCTCGCCGACATAGCCGGCTTCGGTGAGCGTGGTGGCGTCGGCGATCGTGAACGGCACATTGAGCAGGCGCGCCAGCGTTTCGGCCAGCAGTGTCTTGCCCGAACCGGTCGGGCCGACCAGCAGGATGTTGGATTTCGCCAGCTCCACATCATCGTTCTTGCTGCGGCTCTCGATACGCTTGTAGTGGTTGTACACCGCTACTGCGAGCGTACGCTTGGCGCGCAACTGCCCGATCACGTATTGATCCAGTACCTCGAGAATCTCGCGCGGCTTGGGCAGGCTGGAACGTGCCGACTGCGCCTTCTCTTCGAGTTCCTCGCGGATGATGTCGTTGCACAGCTCAACGCACTCATCGCAGATGAATACGCTGGGACCGGCAATCAGCTTACGGACTTCATGCTGACTCTTACCGCAGAACGAGCAGTAGAGAATCTTGTTGCTGTCGCCGGAACGACCTTGGCGGTCTTCGCTCATGCTTCTGTTACCCAGTTACCCCACCCGATGCACGGGGGTTCGATTTCGAGAATAGCACAGGGTCGGGAGGACATTCGCCCCGCCCGACCCTGCCGGTTTTTCCTGCAATTTCAATGACTTGAGAATCAAGACGGCTGGATCGACTCTTCCGGACGACGTTCGAGCACCTGATCCACCAGGCCGTAGGCCTGCGCATCGACTGCACTCTTGAAGTTGTCGCGCTCGGTGTCGCGCGCGATGGTCTCCAGCGATTGGCCGGTATGCTTGGCCAAGATTTCGTTCAAGCGCGAACGCAGGGTCAGGATCTCGCGCGCGTGGATATCGATATCGGTCGCCTGGCCCTGGAAGCCACCCAGCGGCTGATGGATCATCACACGCGAATTCGGCAGCGCGTAACGCTTGCCTGCCGCACCCGAGGCCAGCAGCAGCGCGCCCATCGAGGCGGCCTGGCCGACGCAGATGGTGCTGACATCCGGCTTGATGTATTGCATGGTGTCGTAGATCGCCATGCCGGCGGTGACCACGCCACCGGGCGAATTGATGTAGATGCTGATGTCCTTTTCCGGGTTATCCGCTTCCAGGAACAGCAGCTGGGCCACGATCACGTTGGCCATATGGTCGTCGATCGGACCGACCAGGAAGATCAGACGCTCCTTCAGCAGACGCGAGTAGATGTCGTACGCACGCTCGCCACGGCTGGTCTGCTCGACCACCATGGGCACCAGGTTCAGGGCTTTGGTCACAATGCTCATCAGTCTTCCCGTTGTGGCAGCGGCCTGTGCCGCTGCCCGTGTTCGACATCCGCACCCCTGACTGCGGGTGCGGTTCTTCTCTTACTGCCGGATCAGACGCGGATGGCGTCCTGGAACGACAGCGACTGCTCGGTGTGCTGGGCGCGCTCGGCGATCCAGTCGATCACCTGCTCTTCCATCACGCGGCTCTGCAGCCCGTTCATCAGTTGGGGGTCGTTGCGGTACATCTCAATGACCTGTTCCGGCTCTTCGTAGGTCGAAGCGATCAGACGCAGCGTTTCGCTGACGCGCTTGGATTCCAGGCGCAATTCGTTGCGGCGCGCCACTTCGCCCACCAGCAGACCGACCAGCACGCGCTTGGCGGCGGCATCCATGAATCCCTGGTGCGCGTCGGCCGGCACCTGACCCGGATCGCGACCGCTGCGGCGGACCTGCTCGACCTGCTGGGCCAACATCGAACGCGCTTCGTTCTCGACCAGGCGCGGCGGCATTTCGACATGCGCGTAGGCGGCGATCAGCTGCTCGCCCACTTCGCGGCGCAGGCGGTTCATCAGCGCACCCTTGAGCTCGCGCTCCAGGTTGGTGCGGATATCGGCGCGGAACTGCTCGGCATCGCCACTCTTCACGCCGAAGCTCTTGATGAAGTCCTTATCCACTGCCGGCAACACCGGCTCGGAGACTTCGACCGCCTTGACGTGCACCTGCACGGTCTTGCCCGCCAGCTGCGGCACACGCCATTCGGCGGGGAAATCGACGGTCAGGGTCTTTTCTTCACCCTTGGTCAGGCCCTCCAGGCCCTTTTCGATCTGGTCGAACATCACGCCCGAACCCAGCACGCTGCTGCCGGTCTCCACGCCTTCGGCGGGCAGCCGCTCGTCGCCGGCCTGCGACCAGGTCTCCAGCGCCACCAGGTCGCCGACCTGCGCACCGCGCTCGACCGGATTCCAGGTGCGGCGCTGCAGGCGCAGGTTTTCGATCATCTGATCGATGTCGGCATCGGTCACTTCAGCGGTCGCGCGCACCACCGACAGCTTGGTCACGTCGATGTCGCCGAAATCGGGCACCACTTCGAAGGTGGCGACGAAGTCGAAATCGGTCTCGCCCTGATCGATACGCGGGTTGCCGGCCAGGCGCAGCGAGTGCTCGCGCACGGCCGAATCGAAGGTCTCACGCAGCAGGCCTTCCATCGCCTCGGCACGCACCTGCTGACCGAAGCGCTGCTCGATCACCTTGGTCGGCACCTTGCCGGGACGGAAGCCCTTGATGCGCGTGGTCCGCGCAAGCTCGCGCAGGCGGCCACCGACGTGCGTCTCCAGGCGCTCCTGCGGCAGGGTGAAGGTCAGGCGGCGTTCCAGATTGCCGGTGGATTCGATCGATGCTTGCATGTTGACTCCTGCCACCGACAGCGCACAGCGTCGGCACGAGATGGAAGATGCGGGTTGACGGATGGCGAGAATGCCGCCGAGCCTTGTAGTTTCGCCGATAACGGCGGCCGCTGCCAGCGGCATGCGCGCAGCGGCCTCACGGACAGAAACGACCGGTTTACAGGAAGTGCAGCGGCCGGAACCCACACGGCCGCGCTGCATTGGTGCGAAAGGGGGGACTCGAACCCCCACGCCTTGCGGCGTCAGAACCTAAATCTGGTGCGTCTACCAATTCCGCCACTTTCGCAATGCCGTAGAGGCCCGGCTATTGTTGCAGGGATGCCCGTAAAGAAAAAGCGCTGAGAAACCCGGAGCGTGTGATTACGCGGTGGGCACAGTGATGGCCTCACGTGGGGACGTGAGGCGCTGCCCAACAAGGGAGCGCAGTGTCCGCCTGAATCCAGACAAAGCCCGTATTGTCCACCGGTACCTCGCAGCAGCAGGATTTGCGAAAATTCCGTTAATTTCAGCCCAAGGGCAACAGTCGCGATGAGAGACCGATATCGCCAGATCGTGGCACTGTCGCGCGATTGCATTAAAGAGATCGATCTGGACGGTCGGATCACGTCGGTCAATCTCAATGGGCTGGTCGGACTTGGCGCCAGTTCTGCGGATCAGATTCTTGCACGCCCCTGGCGCGAACTGTGGCCGCCCGAAGCGGCAGCCATGGTGGATGCAGCCATGGCCGCGGCGGCGAAAGGCGCAACCCGGGAATTTGAGGCCAGCTGCGTGAACCTGGCCGGCGTGCGCCAGACCTGGCAGGTCGTCACCAGCCCATTGTTCGACGGGCAAGGCAAGGTCGAAGCCATCTTGGCGGTGAGCAAGAATGTCTCCGATCGCCGCGCGCTGGAAGCAGCCTTTCACACCCTGGACAGCACCCTGACGGCAGAACGCGCGTTTTCCACCAGCGCCCTGATGCTGGCGCGCGCACGCGAAACCTCGCTGTCGACCGAGCTGCACAGCCTGCGCGATTCGCACGAGCGCATCGAAGGCGACCTGGACATCGCGCGCGCCGCACAGAACGCCGCCGAGAAGATCGCCGAGCAGGCGCAGAAAGGCGAAGCGGTAGGACAACTGCTGGCCGGCGTGGTCCACGATTTGAACAACGTGCTGCAGGCCGCCACATCGGCGATCAATCTGGTCGTGCAGCGCACGCAGATCGACGCCCACGACGCCAAGCTGCTCAGCGTTGCGGACGCGGCGCTTCAACACGGCTCGGTGATGGCGCGGCGCCTGGTCGGTTTCTCGCGCCAGTACCCCTATAGCCCCGAAGCGGTGGATCTGGCCGAACTGGCGGAACAGCTCAGCCCGTTACTGCAACAGGTGGTTGGCGCAGAACTGCGGCTACAGCTGCGGACCGCGGAGGGCGGATGTTGCGCGATGGTCGACCGTCACACCGTGGAGCGCGCCATCTTGAACCTGGTGATCAATGCGCGCGATGCCTGCGCCAGCGGCGACTGCATCAGTGTGGAAACCGGGGAAACCTCCGTCACCGAAGAGCAGGCGCAACTGGCCAAACCGTCCGGGCACTACATGACCATCGCCGTCGCCGACACCGGGCACGGCATGGACAGCGTGGTGCAGGCGCGTTTGTTCGAGGCCTACTTCACCACCAAGCACGCTAGCAAGGGCACCGGCCTGGGATTGGCGCAGGTCTATAGCGCAGTGCGTCAGGCCGGCGGTTTTGTAGAAGTCTTCTCGGCGCCAGGCCAGGGCGCGCGCTTCGTGCTGGCATTTCCGCGGGTGCAGCAAAGCTAGACGCCTGCATTGCTGGCCTTATACGGAGGCGCTGGTGACATGGCTGCTTGCTGCAATTGCTTGCAGATCGCAGAGCACGTCGCGCCACCCGCTCACCACAGGCAATGACGTAGCGCCGCAGTGGCGCACGGCGATACTTCCGGCATCGCTGCCGATCCGACCGGGATTCGATCGCTGACGCCGGCTGCGGCAAGCGCACCCCAGCCAGGCATTCGATGATGGCATCGCCCAAAGGCTTTGAAGAGCCATTGGTATCCAAATCAGACGTTGGCGATGCCGGCGCTATTGCAAAGCTGCGGCAGCGCCGTCGCGACGCCAACCTGTCGCTGGCCTTAATTCGTTTACAGCAGGCCCAACGAGCGCGTGCGCCTGTTTTCAGGCCTGTAAAAAGAAAAGCACCTAGGCAATGCCTAAGTGCTTTTATTTGGTGGGCCGTCAAGGATTCGAACCTTGGACCTATTGATTAAGAGTCAACTGCTCTACCAACTGAGCTAACGGCCCTGAAACTGGTCGCACATTGTATGTGCATTTTTGCTTCGTTGCAACACCCTGTGACACATCGGGTCAAACATTCCTGCAATTTCTCGTCATCAGTGGGGTGGCTGAGGGGACTCGAACCCCCGACATCTGGAATCACAATCCAGTACTCTAACCAGCTGAGCTACAGCCACCACTGAAAACCTGCTTCCTACCGTACCGCCGATGGCGCGCCCGACAGGACTCGAACCTGTAACCGCCGGCTTAGAAGGCCGGTGCTCTATCCGGTTGAGCTACGGGCGCCCGGACCGAACTTCGCATTCCCACGCCGTCGAAAGCTCGGAATGGTCGGGGTAGAGGGATTCGAACCCCCGACATCCTGCTCCCAAAGCAGGCGCGCTACCAGACTGCGCTATACCCCGGCGGGACCTTTCAATCCCGAAGGCTCGAAAGGTCGGCTATTTTGGGAACGATTGGCCTCGCTGTCAATCACCCTGTGTAACTTGAACGATCAGCTATCCTCGCAACAACGTTCGCCAGTAGGGTGAGCACTATTTTCATGGAGAACACACATGCGTAGCGGTAACCCTGCCCTTCGGGAATCCACATTCCTCGACTCCGGCTCCGGCTCGGTCGTCACCCACGACGGTCAGGCGATGACCCTCAACGGCACGGTCAACAAGACCGGCGTGTTGTTGCTGATGGCGGTGATCACGGCCGCCTTCGCCTGGTCGCAATCGATCGGCGCCGATGGCATGCCACTGCCCGTCGCACGTATCTACATGATCGCCGGCGCGATCGGCGGCCTGGTGTTCGCACTGGCCACCAGCTTCAAGCAGACCTGGGCACCGATTACGGCGCCGCTGTACGCACTGATCGAAGGCTTCTTCCTCGGCTCGATCTCGGCGGTGTACGAAGCACGCTTCAACGGCATCGTGTTTCAGGCCGTGCTGCTGACCTTCGGCACCCTGTTCGCGCTGCTGTTCGCGTATCGCAGCGGCATGATCAAGGCCACCGAGAACTTCAAGTTGGGTGTGGTCGCAGCCACCGGGGGCATCGCACTGGTGTATCTGGCGACGATCGTGCTGGGCTTGTTCGGTGTGCGCATCCCTTTCATCCACGACTCGGGCCTGATCGGCATTGGTTTCAGCCTGTTCGTGGTGGTGGTGGCGGCATTGAACCTGGTGCTGGACTTCGACTTCATCGAGAGCGGCGTCGAGCACGGAGCGCCCAAGCACATGGAGTGGTACGGCGCATTCGGCCTGATGGTGACGCTGGTGTGGCTGTACATCGAGTTCCTGCGCCTGCTGTCGAAGCTGCAGTCGCGCAATTGAGCCGGGATTCGGGAATCGGGATTGGGGAATCGCAACGGCGGCTCCCTTCGCTTGAACGCGTAACATTGGCGTCGAGTGACCCGTTTCCAACAAAAAGAAAGGGCGCCTAGGCGCCCTTTCTTTTTGTGCAATTTGCCAGTGCGCTCAGAGGCGGCTGGCGATGGCCTTGGCGAAGCCCATGGTGTTGCCGGTGCCGCCCAGGTCGGGGGTCAGCGAATCCTTGGCTTCCAGGGTGGCGACGATGGCTTCGCGCAGGCGCTCGGCATTCTGCGGCTGACCGATGTGGTCCAGCATCTGCGCCGCGCCCAGCAGCAGCGCGCACGGGTTGGCCTTGCCCTGCCCTGCGATATCTGGCGCCGAGCCGTGCACGGCTTCGAAGATCGCCGCGTCCAGACCGATGTTGGCGCCCGGAGCCAGGCCCAGGCCGCCGACCAGACCGGCGCACAGGTCGGAGATGATGTCGCCGAACAGGTTGGTGGTCACGATGATGTCGAATTGCTCGGGACGCATCACCAGTTGCATGCAGGTGTTGTCGACGATCATTTCCTGGAATTCGATTTCCGGATACTGCGCGGCCACATCGCGTGCCACTTTCAGGAACAGGCCCGAAGTCGACTTGATGATGTTGGCCTTGTGCACGGCGGTGACCTTTTTGCGGCCGGTGCTCTTGGCCAGCTCGAAGGCGTAGCGCACGATGCGCTCGGAGCCCTTGCGGGTGATCCGGGTGCCGGAGAACGCGGTCTCGCCATCTTCGGACACCGTCTGGCCTTCGCTCAGATACGCACCTTCGGTGTTTTCGCGGACCGTGATCAGGTCCACGCCGTCGGCGAAACGCGACTTGGTGTTCGGGAACGACTTGGCCGGACGCACGTTGGCGTACAGGTCGAACTTGCGACGCATGGCGACGTTGATCGAACTGAAACCCTCGCCGACCGGCGTGGTCAGCGGGCTTTTCAGCGCCACCTTGTTCTTGGTGATCGACGCCAGAGTGGACTCGGGCAGCAGATCGCCGTGCTTTTCCAGCGCAACCAGGCCGGCGTCGGCGTATTCGTAGGTCAGGCCAGCCTGCAGCGCGTCGAGCACGAACAGCGTGGCATCCATGATCTCCGGGCCGATGCCGTCGCCGCGGATGACCGTGATTGTCTGCGTCATAACGTTGGGTTTCCGAACTTGAAGGGGGGAGCGCCAGCCGCAATACCCGGCAAAGCGGCGCAAGGAGGTTTCACGGGCAATTATGCCCGATGCCGGTGAAGGCGCCCAAACCGACCTTGGTCTAAGAGTGCAGGCGCCCGAACGCAACGCGCCGCCTCGGTGGGCGGCGCGTGCGTTACTCGCGTTGACGAACCCCGATCCCCACGTGCGTGCCGCAGCGACACGCTCAGTCGTGCGCGTGCTGGGCCGGCGCCTGCGCACCGCCTTCGAGCTGGTCCAGAAAATCCACCGCGCGGCGCAGATGCGGAATGACAATGGAGCCGCCGACCACCAGACCGACCGAGAAAGTCTCGAAGAACTCTTCCCGGCTCACGCCGGCTTCCTTGCACTGGGCCACGTGATAGCTGATGCAGTCGTCGCAGCGCAGCACCATCGAGGCGACCAGGCCGAGCAGTTCCTTGGTCTTCACGTCCAGCGCGCCGGCCTGGTAGGTCTGCGTGTCCAGCGCGAAGAACCGCCGCACCACCTGGTTCGGCTCGGCCAGGATGCGCTGGTTCATGCGCTGGCGGAATTGCGTGAACTCGCGCAGGCGATCGGCGCTGCCGTCGTCGGAACCACTCATGCCTGGCCGCCCGCGCTGCCGGCCAGCAGCGGCTCGAGCTTGCCGGCACGATGCATGGCCATCATGTCGTCGTAGCCGCCCACATGGACGTCGCCGACGAAGATCTGCGGCACGCTGGTGCGCTTGGCCAGGGCGATCATCTTGTCGCGCTCGGCCGGGTCCAGGTCGATCCGCACCTCGGTCCAGGTCTTGCCCTTGCTCTTGAGGAAGTTCTTGGCCGCCACGCAATACGGACAGATGGCGGAGGAATACAGGGTGATCTGCGGGCCGGAGGCCGCGTCCTGATCGGTATGGTCTTGGCTCACGGGAAACTCCGTGGTTGGTGTGAGGTCTGACACATGGTACCGGGCGACTGGAATTTCCACGTCGTCACCGCAACACTGTGGGTTAACCGATGATTCACGCCTCTGCGCCGGGCTGCCCGCATGCTCCGCGCACCACCTGGGAGTTCCACTTGCGCCTGCTACCGCTCGCCACTGCCCTCACGCTGGCCGTTGCCATCGGTGTGGCACCTGCGCAGGAAAGCCGCCTTCCCGACATCGGTTCGTCGGCCGGCGAGTTGCTGCCCCCCGCCCGCCAGGCCGAATACGGCCGGATGATGCTGGCCGAGCTGCGCAATTACGACTACGTGCTGGACGATCCGCTGATTACCGATTGGCTGCAGACCATGGGCACACGGCTGGGCGCCAACAGCGACCAACCGCAGCAACCGTTTACGTTTTTCATGCTGCGCGACCGCCAGATCAATGCATTCGCCACGCTGGGCGGCTACATCGCCGTCAACGCCGGGCTGGTGTTGACCGCCGAGCGCGAGGACGAAGTGGCGGCGGTGCTGTCGCACGAAATCGCCCACGTCACCCAGCAGCACGTGCTGCGTGGAGTGGAGCGTGCGCAACGTGACCAGATTCCGATCCTGCTCGGCATGCTGGCGGCGGTGGTGGCAGCGCAGCAGGCCGGGGGCAACTCCAAGGGCGACGCCACCATGGCCACCATCACCAGCGCGATGGGGCTGATGCAGCAGCGGCAGATCGACTACACCCGCTCCAACGAATCCGAAGCCGACCGGCTGGGCATCCGCACCTTGGCCCGCAGCGGGTACGACGTGGATGCGATGGCCGGCTTCTTCGAGCGCATGTCGGTGGCGATGCGCGCCAACGAGGGTGGCTACAGCGCGCCGGATTTCCTGCAGACCCACCCGGTGACCGTCACCCGCATCAGCGAAGCCAAGTCGCGTGCCGAACAGATGAAGAAGAACACCGTGGTGCTGACGACCTCGGTGCCGGGCGGGACGCGCCAGGAGCGCGTAGACCCGGCCGACCCATCGCTGTCGGAGCCGCTCAGCCGCAATGGCAACGCGCTGCTCCCTTACGCGCTGCGGTTGCCGGTGGATGCGCTCAGCCGCGGCGCCGACCAGCAGGGTTTCGATTGGGCCAAGGAACGCCTGCGCGTGCTCAGCGCAGCCACGCCGGATGCGGCCATTCGCGAGTACGAAAACCTGCGTCGCAGCGCAAAACAAGGTTTGAGCGATCCGCAGCGCTATGGCCTGGCGCTGGCGCGGCTGCGCAACAGCGGCGGGCGGCCGGGCGAGCCGGTGGCCGAGCTGAGCAGCCTGCTCGAGGCACATCCGGACAATTTATGGCTGGCGCTGGGCCTGAGCGAGGCGCAGGCGCGCGTAGGTCCGCGAGAAGCGGCCAATGCCCGCTTCGATGCGCTGCTCAAGCAATTGCCGAACAACCGCGCGGTCGCGCTGACCTATGCCACTGCGCTCAACGAGCAGGCCAGCAAGGAGTCCGGCCAGCGCGCGCGCCAGGTGCTGGAGCCGTTGTTGCACCGGAGCAGCGACGACCCGTTGCTGCAACAAAGCTACGCCCGTGCTTGCGAGCTGTCCGGCGACCCATTACGCGCCAGCGAAGCATATGCGGAGGCGGCGTTCTTGAACGGTCGCGCCGAACAGGCACTGATCCAGCTGGAAGCACTGAAAAAGAAAGATCTCGACTATGTGACACGGGCGCGCGTGGACGCGCGCATCGCCGCGATCACCCCGACCGTGCTGGAGCTGCGTCGCCAGGGCATCCGCGACCCGGATTTGTCCACGCGCTGATCGCCGACGCATTGCCGGCTGTTCACGGCAGCAGGGTGTCGGACGGCCGCCTGCCGTTAACGAAACTGCCCAGTCCGCTTCACGGGTCGTTGCCGCCGCGCAGGCGCCGCCGACGATGTCACATTAGAGTCACAAAACCGTAGTCTACTGGCGATCAACCAAAGCCAGACGGTAAGCCCCGCGTGCAGAAACGCATTCTGATCGTCGATGACGAACCCGCGATCCGCGACATGGTGGCGTTCGCGCTGCGCAAAGGCGAGTTCGAGCCCATCCATGCCGGCGATGCCCGCGAGGCGCAAACCGCCATTGCCGACCGCGTGCCGGACCTGATCCTGCTGGACTGGATGTTGCCGGGCACCAGCGGACTGGATCTGGCAAGGCGCTGGCGCAAGGAGCAGCTGACCCGCGAGATTCCGATCATCATGCTCACCGCGCGCGGCGAAGAGAACGACCGCGTCGGCGGCCTGGAAGCCGGCGTCGACGATTACGTGGTCAAGCCGTTCTCGGCACGCGAGCTGCTGGCGCGCATCCGCGCGGTGATGCGGCGCACCCGCGAAGACGACGAAGACGGTAGCGTGGCGGTAGGCAAGCTGCGCATCGACGGCGCCGCGCACCGGGTGTTCGCTGGCGATGCACCGGTGCCGATCGGCCCGACCGAATATCGGCTGCTGCACTTTTTCATGACACACCCCGAGCGCGTGTATACGCGCACCCAGCTGCTGGACCATGTCTGGGGCGGTAGCGTGTATGTGGAAGAGCGCACCATCGACGTGCATATCCGCCGCCTGCGCAAGACGCTGGAACCGTTCGGGCTGGAAAACATGGTGCAGACCGTGCGTGGCTCCGGCTATCGTTTTTCTTCGGCGACCTGACGTGCCGCAAAGCCACCCGGCCACAGTCCGGCCGGGTGGCTGCCCACCTGACGCTTTGTGGTAACGCCTTCCATGCCTCAACACATCCGTTCCGCCTGGCTCAAGACGCTCGGCACCCTCGCGCTGTTGTTGGGCGCTGCCGTCGTCGCCGGCGTGCTGATCGGGCATGTGTGGATGGCGCTGACGCTCACCGCCCTGGGCGTGCTGGCCTGGCATTACTGGCGGCTGCGCCAGGTGTTGCGGCGGCTGACCGCACGCCAGCGCGCCGAACCGGCGGCCGGGATCGGCGCCTGGAACGAACTGGACCGGCTGCTGTATCGCAGCCAGGCCGAAATGCGCGCGCGCAAGCGGCGCCTGATCGAAATGTTGCGCACCTACCGCGCTGCAGCGCAGGCGCTGCCCGATGCGGTGGTGGTCGTGGATCGCAACAGCCAGCGCGTGCAGTGGTTCAACAAGGCGGCCGGCGGCTTGCTCGGCCTGCACCATCCCGGCGACATGGGCGTGTCGATCGTGGAGCGGCTGCAGCCGTTACCGCTGGCGCACTGGCTGGCGGCCGGGCGCAACGCCGAGCCGATGCTGGATGCCGCCTCGCCGGCAGACCCGGATCTGCGCCTGAACCTGCGCCTGATCCCCTACTCCGACGACTACTGGCTGCTGGTAGCGCGCGATGTCAGCAAGCTGCTGCGGCTGGAACAGGTGCGCCGCGATTTCGTGGCCAACGTCTCGCATGAACTGCGTACCCCGCTGACGGTGGTGCACGGGTATCTGGACATGCTCGACCCGGAAGACTTCCCCGATTCGGGCCCGATGCTGGCGGAAATGCGCAAGCAATCGCAACGCATGGCGCAGCTGGTCGAAGACCTGCTGACGCTGTCGCGGCTGGAATCGCAGGAAGAACTCGGCGAAGAACACGTGGCGATGGCGCCCATGCTGTCGACCTTGCGCCGCGAGGCCGAGGCGCACAGCCAGGGCCGCCACACCGTGGAGGTGATCGACGAGGCCGGCGTGGACCTGCTCGGCTCCAACAAGGAGCTGCACAGTGCGTTTTCCAATCTGGTCACCAATGCGGTGCGCTACACGCCCGGCGGCGGCACGGTGACGATCCGTTTCGTGCGCGAAGGCGACGGTGCGGCGCTGGCCGTGCGCGACACCGGCTATGGCATCCCCGCCTCGCACCTGCCGCGCATCACCGAACGCTTCTACCGGGTGTCCAGCAGCCGCTCGCGCGAGAGCGGCGGCACCGGGCTGGGACTGTCGATCGTCAAGCACATCCTGGGGCTGCACCAGGCGCGCCTGGATATCGAAAGCGAAGTGGGACGCGGCAGCGAATTCTCGTGTCATTTCGTACCTGCGCGCGTCGTGCAGCGCGAGCAATCGGTGCCGCTGTCACGCTCGGCGTGATATGTAGTCAGTGCGCGCCGCAGCGCGCTGCGATGGACGCGTCTGCCACGCGCCGCATTGCCTGCGTTGCGCGCCCCAGGCAATTACACAACCCGTCTTGACGATCGATTCCATGGGCCACGCCAAAGAACTGCACGACATCACACCCGGCGACGACGTCGCCACCGATCCGTTGCGTGATCCGGCGCTGTACATCAACCGCGAGCTGTCGCAACTGGACTTCAACTTCCGGGTGCTGGCGCAGGCGCTCGACGAGCAGGTGCCATTGCTGGAACGGCTGCGCTTCCTGTGCATCTCGTGCACCAACCTGGACGAGTTCTTCGAAATCCGCGCAGCTACCGTGCGGCACGCACAGGAGTTCGGGCTGCCGCCGGCGCCGGACGGGCTGAGCCCGACCGCCATCCTCAACGCGGTGCACGATCGCGCCGCCAAATTGGTCGAGCAGCAGTACCACGCGTGGAACGAGGTGCTGCGGCCGGCGATGGAAGACGCAGGCGTTGCCGTGCTCAGCCGTTCGGCATGGACCGCGCGCCAGAAACGTTGGCTGCGTGCGTATTTCCGCAACGAGATCATGCCGGTGCTGTCGCCGCTGGGCCTGGACCCGGCGCACCCGTTCCCGAAGATCCTCAACAAGACCTTGAACATCGTGGTGGTGCTGGAAGGCCAGGATGCGTTCGGGCGCGCCGGGCATCTGGCCATCGTGCGCGCACCGCGTTCGCTGCCCCGCATCATCCAGCTGCCGGCAAGCCTGTCGCCGGAGGGCACGCAGAGCTTCGTGTTCCTGTCCTCGGTGTTGTCCGAATTCGTCGACGAGCTGTTCCCGGGCATGCAGGTGATGGGCTCGTATCAGTTCCGCGTCACCCGCAATTCCGAACTGGTGGTGGACGAGGAAGAAGTCGAGAACCTGGCGCTGGCCCTGCGCGATGAACTGGTCACGCGCGGCTACCGGCCAGCGGTGCGACTGGAGATCGCGCACGACTGCCCGGCACCGATCCTGCGCACCTTGTTGCAGAATTTCGGCCTGAACGAGAACGCGGTCTACCGCATCGCCGGGCCGGTCAACCTGAGCCGCGTCACGCAGGTCTACGACCTGGTACAGCGCCCCGAACTCAAGTACCCCTCGTTCAATCCGCGCACCTTGCGCGACAGCGAGGGCATCTTCGAGATCGTCAAGAAAGGCGATGTGTTGCTGCATCACCCCTTCGATGCGTTTACCGCGGTGCTGGACGTCATCCGCCAGGCCGCGGTCGACCCGAACGTGCTGGCGATCAAGCAGACGCTGTACCGCACCGGCAAGGATTCATTGATTGTCGATGCGCTGATTCTGGCCGCGCGCAACGGCAAGGACGTCACCGTGGTGGTGGAGTTGCGTGCGCGCTTCGATGAAGAAGCCAACCTGGGCCTAGCCGACAAACTGCAGGAAGCCGGCGTGCAGGTGGTCTACGGCGTGGTCGGCTTCAAGACCCACGCCAAGATGCTGCTGATCGTGCGCCGCGAGGGCCGCAAGCTCAAACGCTACGTGCACCTGGGCACCGGCAATTACCACAGCGGCACCGCGCGCCTGTATACCGACATCAGCCTGATCACCGCCGATGCCGAGATCGGCAACGACGTGCACATGCTGTTCCAGCAGTTGTCCGGGCTTGCGCCGCGCATGAAGCTGGACCAGTTGCTGCAGTCGCCGTTTACGCTGCATGCCGGCGTGTTGAAGCGGATCGATCGCGAGACACGGCTGGCCCGCAAGGGTCGCCCGGGCCGCATCATCGCCAAGATGAACGCCCTCAACGAACCGCAGGTGGTGCGTGCGTTGTACACGGCGTCGCAGGCCGGGGTGCAGATCGATCTGATCGTGCGCGGGGCCTGCACGCTGCGCCCTGGGGTGCCAGGGGTGTCCGACAACATCCGCGTACGTTCGATCGTGGGCCGCTTTCTGGAACATAGCCGCGTGTACTGGTTCGGCAACGACGGGGCCGCCGAGTTGTACTGCGCCAGTGCCGACTGGTTGGAACGCAATCTGCTGCGGCGGGTGGAGACCTGCTTCCCGATCCTGGAACCGGACCTGGCCAAACGCGTCTACCGTGAGGTGCTGCAGAACTATCTGGACGACAACGTCAGCGCGTGGGAGCTGGACGCCGAGGGCGTGTACCACAAGCGCACGCCTGCCCCGGGCGAGCCGGCGCATTCGGCGCAGATGACCTTGCTCGAGCGGATCTGAGCGCTCATTGCCGCACGCCAGGTGGCAAGCCGCTTGCGCAGGCATGCGGCATGCCCATTACGGCGACTGACCGTCCGCTTCCAGCGCTTGGCAATACCGATCGCGTGCGCGGTCGGCTGGGCGCACGCACGGCCTCTCACGTGGCCAACAGCCCATCGGCTACCATGCGGCCATGCCAATGCCCTCCCCCACGATTCCGCCCATGCGCGATGGCGATTTTCTTGCCGCCATCGACCTAGGCTCCAACAGTTTCCACATGGTCATTGCGCGCTACCTGATGGGTCAGCTGCGCGTCGTCGATCGCCTGCGCGAGACCGTGCGCATGGCCGATGGCCTGGATGGCAAAGGTGGGCTCTCCAACGAAGCGCGCCAACGCGCACTGGAATGCCTGGCGCGTTTCGGCCAGCGCATTCGCGACGTGCCTTCGCTGCGCGTGCGTGCGCTGGCGACCAACACGGTGCGTCAGCTGCGTTCGCCGCAAGCGTTTTTGATGCCGGCCGAAACGGCTCTGGGCCATGCGATCGAAGTGGTCAGCGGGCGCGAGGAAGCACGCCTGATCTATCTGGGCGTGGCGCATGCGCAACCGCCCAAGCCCGACCAACGCCGGCTGGTGATCGACATCGGAGGCGGCTCGACCGAGTTCATCATCGGCCGCGGGTTTCAGACGCTGGAACGCGAGAGTCTGCAGGCCGGATGCATTGCCAGCACGCGGCGGTTTTTCCCCGGCGGCAAATTGTCCAAGAAGAAATGGAAGGACGCGCTCACCGAGATCGGCGCCGAGTTCCAGCAGTTCGCCGGCCAGTACAAGGCGCTGGGCTGGCATGAGGCGATCGGCTCGTCCGGCACGCACAAGGCCATCGGCGAAATGTGCGCGGCGATGAAGCTGACCAAGGGCGCGATCACTGCGCAGGCGCTGCCGGCGCTGCGCGAAGAGTTGCTCAAGGCCAAGCGTATCGAAGACATCCAGCTGCCCGGCCTGGCGGCCGAACGGCGGCCGATCATCGCCGGCGGCATCCTGGTGCTGGAAGCGGCGTTCCAGGCGCTGGGGTTGGAGAAACTGATGGTCAGCAAGGCGGCGATGCGCGAAGGCATCCTGTACGACATGCTTGGCCGCGGCGGCGAAAACGACCCGCGCGACAGTTCGGTGACCTCGCTGATGCAGCGTTACGGCATCGACGAAGTACAGGCGCAGCGCGTGGAAGCGACCGCCTGCCGCCTGTTCGACCAGGTCTGCGAATCCTGGCAACTGGATGGCGACGATGCGCAGGTGCTGCGCCGCGCCGCGCGCCTGCACGAGCTGGGGCTGATCATCGCGCATAGCCAGTACCACGTGCACGGCAGCTACATCCTGGAGCATTCGGATATCGCGGGTTTTTCGCGACAGGAACAGCAGGTGCTGGCCTCGCTGGTACGCACGCACCGGCGCAATGTGCCCAAGACCGCTTTCGATGCATTGCCCGACCGCCTGTTGCTGCCGACCCGGCGCAAGGCCGCACTGCTGCGACTGGCGGTATTGCTGCACCGCGCACACGAGGCGGACCCGATTCCGACCCTGGAACTCACCGCCGACGACACCCGGCTATCGCTGATCCTGTCGCAAAGCTGGATCGACTCGCGCCCGCTGCTGCGCGCCGACCTGATCGGCGAAGTCGAAGGCATGGCCGGGCTGGGAATTGCGTTCAAACCGTTTGTGACCTGAGGCCTGCGGCCTCAGGCGGGATTGGGGATTGGGGATTGGGGATTCGCTTACAGCCAGAGCACTATCGTCGTGGAATGCGTGCCGAGAAGATGAATTCCGCTGTTGCGAATATCCAATCCCGATTCCCGAATCCCGTCACAGCTGTCATCGCCACGTCTTATCGGCGCAACATCAATGCCATCGCACTCCCGGAAGCTAGTCAAAACGGGAGAACGGGCATGCGCTACGCGATCGTTACCGAAACCTCCCCCCCCGAGGTCAACGGTGTTGCGTTGACCGTGCATGGTCTGGAAACCGGTCTGCGTGCGCGTGGACACCAGGTAGATGTGGTGCGGCCACGCCAGAGCGCCGATACCGCGCCGACCGATGCGCTGCTGGTGCGTGGCGCCTCGTTGCCGCGCTACCCGGGATTGAAATTCGGCCTGCCGGCGACGCAACGCCTCGTCCGTCATTGGCGCAGCACGCAACCGGACGCGATCTATGTGGCCACGGAAGGCCCCCTGGGCTGGTCGGCAATGCGCGCGGCCCGCCGGCTCGGCATTCCGGTCGCCGCCGGCTTCCACACCCGCTTCGACGAATACCTGCCCGACTACGGTGCCGCCTGGCTGCAGGGCACCGCGCTGCGCTGGATGCGGCGCTTCCACAACCAGGCCGATGCCACCCTGGTGCCCACGCGCGAGTTGCAGCAGTTCCTGCGCGACGATGGCTTCGAGCGCGTGCAATTGCTGGCGCGCGCGGTGGATAGCCAGCAATTCGATCCGAGCCGTCGCGATGTCGCATTGCGCGCCGATTGGGGCATCGAAGGCGAAGCTTTGCCGCCATCTATGTGGGGCGTATTGCAAGCGAAAAGAATCTGCCGCTGGCTGTACGCGCCTTTCGCAAATTGCAGCAGATCCGCCCGAAGGCGCGTTTCGTCTGGGTGGGCGATGGCCCGGCGCGCGAGAAGCTTGCGCACGACAATCCGGACTTCATTTTCTGCGGTGTCCAGCGTAGCGATGCATTGGCGCGTCACTTCGCCAGCGGCGATCTGTTCCTATTTCCCAGCCGCAGCGAAACCTTCGGCAATGTGACGCTGGAAGCAATGGCCAGCGGCGTGGCGACGGTCGCTTTCGACTACGGCGCGGCCCGCGAATATCTGCGCAACGGCCATACCGGCGCGGCGGTGGACACCGACGAGGCCTTTATCCAGGCCGCCGACGCGCTGACCGAAGACGACGCACTGCGCCGGCGCATGGGCACGGCGGCGGCGCAGGCGATGAAGAAATTGCATCCGGACAATGTGGTCTCCGATTTCGAAGCCTTGTTGCTGGGAATCAGTGCTGCACGGGGGCGTTATGTCGTCAACGCGGCTTGAGGTCTTGCGCGGTCACGAAGCGCGCTGGTGCCGACGCGCCAATCTGTGGTGCCGACGCAACCCGGTACGGCGTGTCTTCGCCACCATCAGCCGGCTGGGCGACGGCGTGTTCTGGTACGCCTTGATGGGGTTGCTGGTAGTGCTCGACGGCATGGACGGTGTGCGTGCATCGGCGCACATGGCCGCCACCGGCGTGCTTGCATTGACGTTGTACAAGGCGCTCAAACGCTGGACACGGCGTCCGCGCCCGTATGCGGCGGACGTGCGGATTCGCGCATGGATGGCGCCGCTGGACGAGTTCAGTTTCCCCTCCGGCCATACCTTGAACGCGGTGTCCTTCAGCATCGTGGCGCTGGCCTACTACCCCTGGCAGGCCCCCTTGCTGGTGCCGTTTTCGGCCGGCGTGGCGCTCTCGCGGGTGGTGCTGGGGCTGCATTATCCCAGCGACGTGCTGGCCGCCACGCTGATCGGCGTGCTGCTGGCGAGCCTGTCGCTATGGGGCTTGCCGGTGGTGCTGGGATGAGCGCTGGGGGTTGCGTGATGGCGGCTCGCTGACAGGTAAGCGTAACGGCAAACGGACAGCGACCAAGACGCTGCCCAGTCAGCAGCAAGACCTCTTCGCTTCATCCTTCTCCCTTCGGGACATTGGCCATCTTTGTGGGGGAGAAGGGGCCGCGCAGGGGCCGATGAGGGTACCGTCGAAGCCTCATGCACTCGCCGTCGATGGGCGTTTCGTAAAAGTCGAAAAGAACCCAGCGCAGCAATTGCGACTTCAGCGCGTGGCTTCGCCCCGTACCCTCACCCCCACCCCTGTTCCGCAGGGAGAGGGGATCTTGCACTGACGCTTCGCGGGGATCTTGCGCTGACGGTACGCGGTGGACTGACGGAAGGGTGCCCACCCGCGCGCATGTGCCACGGCACGTGCGACCCGCAGGATGTCTGACTGGCGATCGCCAGCCTGCGGTGTCGTTGCGAGTTGGCCCACCAATCGCCGCGGAGCTGCAATGCTTCTGCGATTCCCGATTCCCGATTC
>NZ_JAGHWU010000023.1:37129-138841 GCF_017746145.1 Xanthomonas sp. D-99
ATTCCCAATTCCCAATTCCCGATTCCCGATTCCCGCCCCGCGCTGCCGCCGTACAATGGCGCAATGACGACCCTGTTCATTTCCGACCTGCATCTGGATCCGGCCCGGCCGGCGATCACCGAGTTGTTCCTGGACTTCCTGCGTACGCAGGTGCCCGGGAGCGACGCGCTCTACATCCTGGGCGATCTGTTCGAAGCCTGGATCGGCGACGACACTCCATCCACCGCCGCCGATGCAGTGGCGGTGGCCCTGCATGCAGTGGCAGATTCGGGCGTGCCGGTGTTCTTCATGGCCGGCAACCGCGACTTCCTGGTGGGCGAAGCCTACGCGCAACGGGCGGGCTTCCGGATCCTGCCCGACCCCACCGTCATCGATCTGTACGGGCACACCACGCTACTGATGCACGGCGACTTGCTGTGCACCGACGACACGGCCTACCAGGCCTTCCGCGCGCAGACGCGCGACCCGGTGTTCCAGGCGCAGTTCCTGGCCCAGCCGCTGGCCGCACGCGTTGCGTTCGCGCAGCAGGCGCGCGCGGCCAGTCAGGCGCGGCATGCAGAACTCAAGCAGGGCGACCAGTCGCGCTTCGAAACCGTCACCGACGTGGCGCCGGCCGAAGTGGAAGCCACCTTCGTGCGTTACGGGCTGGATCGACTGATCCACGGCCATACCCATCGCCCTGCCATCCACACCTTGCAGGCCGGCGGCACCACCTGCACGCGCATCGTGCTGGGCGACTGGTACGAGCAAGGCTCGGTCCTGCGCGTGGATGCCGATGGCGTGTCGCTGGAGCAGTTGGCGCTGTAACACAGCCGATCCACATTGCCGTGCCATGGCAGGCGCGGCGGCGCAGTGCTGCATTCAGGGCATGCAGCATGCGCGAAAGCGCGCCTGAGGCCACAGACGCGCGGCGACGCAACGATGGATCGGCAGCGCTTGCCGATCGAGGCGCGCAGCATCGTCAGGTGTGCCAATCAATGACCGCAACGCATCACTGCGCGCTTCGCGCACGCTCGGCGTAGTCGACGAAATCGGCATTCACCACGTCGTACCACAGCAGCGTGCCATCGGCCTGCACGCGGAACCGGTCGCGTACCGGGCTGGTCTGCGGGTCGCCGGGGCAGCCGTCGCCATGGCGTTCGCGCACCGCAAAATCGAACGTGTCCGGCGCAGGCGCATCGCCGTCCTCGGCCATGATGCTAATGCAGTTATCCGGGTACACATGGTCGCCCTGCAAGCGGGCTTCGAGCGCCTGCAGCGCGCGGGCTTGCGCGTCGTCGCTGGGGGGCGGCGCCGGTGCGCTCACGGCAGGTTGGGGTTGCGTGGCGACAGGGTCGGCCGGTTGCTGCTTGCATCCGGCAACCGTCAGCGCGGCCAGGAACACAAGCGCGTGACGCAGGGACGTGGACATGAGAGCTCCGCTCGACAGGGCAGGGCCGGCAGTCACCGGCGATGCCTATAGTCTGCGCGATCCATGCGCGCAGGTGTAGCTGAAAAAGCCCGGCACTTGCGGTGCCGGGCCGGGCTTGGATCGGTCAGCAGACACTCAACGGAAGGCGGCGATCGTGGCCTTGGTGTTGACCAGCACCCGTTGGTTGTCGGCGGTGCTGGCATTGCCCATGGGCACGCCGTTGTAGCTGATGTTGGGGTTGGACCAGTAGTTCAGGCGCGGGCAACCGCTGGTGCAGTCGTAGGCCATGATGGTGCGCCAGCTGTTGCCGTAACGGTAGCCGTGGCCATACGCGTACGGCGAGGTGCTCGGGTCGTTGGTGGCGTCGTGGCGTGCGCTTTGCAGATGCCCGATTTCATGGGCGAAGCTGTAGTAGCCGGTGGCGCAATCCCAGTACACCGACGCAAATGCACTTGCAGCGTTAGAGCCGATCCCCGACGCCAGGCCGCAGTAGCTGCTGTTGTCCAGCACGATGACTCCCACATCCGCCGTGTAGGTGTTGCGGCTGGTGTGGATGCTGTCCATGTAGCCGTCGTTGGTCACGCGGAAACGCTGCAGGTCGGTCGTGAAGTTGCCGGTCTCGGTGTAGCTGGTGGTCTCGTAGCGCGCCAGCTGCAAGGTGATGCCGACATTGCTGTTGATGTAGCCCTGGTTGGCTTCGGCCACCGCCAGTTGCATCAGCGATTGCATGTTGCCGCCGTAAGCGGTCACGGCCTTGTTGGTGGCTACCACCAGCACGCGAATGGTGGCCGGGCTACCTGATGAGGCGGCGGCAGCCGTCACGCGTCCATCGCCGGGCATGTCGAACTTCGGCAGCAGGCTGTAG
This sequence comes from Xanthomonas sp. D-99, assembly GCF_017746145.1. Lineage (NCBI taxonomy): Bacteria > Pseudomonadati > Pseudomonadota > Gammaproteobacteria > Lysobacterales > Lysobacteraceae > Xanthomonas > Xanthomonas sp. D-99. The sequence goes on from NZ_JAGHWU010000023.1 coordinate 39,406, forward strand.
TCGGCCGGATGCTCCTGCGGCATGCGTTGCTCATCCACCTGCACCAGCACGTGGCGGCCATCGGCCAGCGGACGCAGGCGGTAGAGCTTGCCGGCGTAGCGAATCGTGCCGGTCACGGTGTCGCCGCTGCGCACCAAGATGGCCGAGTTCAGCGGGTCCACGCCAGACAGCGTGCGTGCGCGGGTGCCGGCACGCGGACCGAGATTGCCGTACCACACGCTGTCGCCATCCTCCAGGGCATCGACCTTGGCCTGGGTGGCGGTGATGGCCTGGCCATCCAGCTGCAGTTCCAGCAATTTTTCCGAGGCGGTCACCGCGCCGGCGTCGAGCTGAACCACCTGCGCGTTGGCAGTGGACGGGGCGCTCAACAGGCGCTGCAGCGAAGGTTCGGCTGCAGCGGTAGCGGTGGCACTGCGGCTCAGCGCAGGGCCGGTTTGATACAACGGCTTGCCGGCAGCGGCGGCCGAGCCGGCCAGGCACATGGCGATCAGACCCACCGTGGTGCACATCGACTTCGACTTCATCGTCTTTCTCTCCTAAGACATGAAAGTTACGGATGTGAAACACCTGGCCCCTGTCCCCGGGACGCCATTAGGGCGCGCGTGCCTGTACCGAATGCAAGTTGTTGCAACGGAAAATTATGTTTCTGTGATGTTTACCCATCCCTGGATGCGATTCCAGCAACTCTCGAACGGGGAACCAGCGCACAGTCCTACAGAGCGCGCGTTCGGAAGCAGCGTGTCAAACAAGCACAGGCCATCTTCCCGGACAACGCGGCGATCCTGCGTCGTCATACAGATCGATGCGCTTGGACGTGACTGCGTCCGCCACGCGATGGATGCGTCGATCCTCGCCTGTGTTGCAGGACATCGTGCCGCCTCGGCGTCGGCGTCGGCGTCGGTGCAGATGGCGAGCGCCGCCACGTCGTCATGCGCGGCGCAGCGTGCATCGATGCCCGCCCCATCGGCCATGGGCGTTGACGGTGCTCCCCAATCTGTGGGACGTGACGCGGCGTGGGTGGCGTCATTGAAATCTGCGCACGCATGCGTCAGGTAGATCCACGACACGGGCCACGAACGCAAATTCGCACCTCGCATGCAGGCCACGCTCAGCCAGCCTGCTCCACCAGGTCGGCTAGTTCGTCCTCGTCGAAACCGGCAAGCAGGCGCGCCTGCAGATTGAACGGCCCATGCAGATAGCCGCCGGCGTATTCGCGCAACAGAGCCTTGAACCGTGCGCGCGGCTCGACACCGGCCTGCTCGCAATACCAGCGGTACCAACGCGAGCCGGCGGCCACGTGCGCCACTTCTTCGCGCAGGATGGTTTCGAGTACCTCGGCAGTAGCGGCATCGCCGAGCGAACGAAGTTTGACGATCATTCCCGGCGTTACGTCCAGGCCGCGCGCTTCGAGCACGCGCGGCACCAGGGCCATGCGCGCCAGGCCGTCGTGTGCCGTCTTCTCGCACATTTCCCACAACCCGTTATGCGCGGCGAAATCGCCGTAGTCGTGGTCGTGCGCGTGCAATCGTGCGCGCAGCAGCATGAAGTGGCGCGATTCGTCGTCGGCCACCGCGACCCAATCGGCATAGAACGCCGCGGGAAGCCCGCGGAAGCGATACACCGCATCCCAGGCCAGATCGATGGCGTTGAGCTCGATGTGCGCAATGGCGTGAATAAACGCGGCGCGCCCTTCCGGCGTGCCCAGTCCACGGCGCGGCAAGTCGCGCGGATGCACCAGCAGCGGCGTTGCCGGACGCCCCGGCATGCGGATCGGCGCAGGCGCAGGCGCCGACGGATCGAGCGTCAGGACGCCTTCGCGAAAGGCGGCTGCGTAGTGCTGGGTCAGCGCGACTTTCTGTCGCGGGTCGGCCTGGTCCAGGCACAGGCGCGCAGCGTCGAACAGATCCGCACTTGCGAACGGATCGCTGCTCATGCCGTTGGCCGTACGGGGCAATGGCGCGCTGCAGAAACGGACTGCGCTTGCACGCGTTCGGTCGCAGGTACCTGCCCGTTGCGCAGGCGCGCGTCATCGAGCGTGTCGATGGCTGCAGTGTTTTGTTTGCCACTGGCTGCCGACACCATCCGCATGCCAACCAGGGCGGCCAATCGGCCAACCTGGTTCGGTGACTCAGGCGCGGCGACGCTTCTTGGCATCGTCCGAGCGCAGCTGCTGGATGCGTTCGAAATACCCCGGTTCGATACCGGTGATGTACTCGCCGTTGAAGCAGGAAGAATCGAACTGCTTGATGTCCGGGTTACCTTCGCGCACCGCCACTTCCAGGTCTTCCAGATCCTGGTAGATCAACCAGTCGCAGCCCAGGAACTCCTGGATTTCCAGCTCGCTGCGGCCATGCGCGATGAGCTCTTCGGCGGCCGGCATGTCGATGCCGTAGATGTTGGGGTAGCGCACCGGCGGCGCAGCCGAGGCCAGGTACACCTTGCGTGCACCGGCATCGCGCGCCATCTGCACGATCTGCCGGCTGGTGGTGCCGCGCACGATGGAATCGTCCACCAGCAGCACCACGCGGTTGCGGAATTCCAGATGGATCGGGTTGAGCTTGCGGCGTACCGATTTCTGCCGTTCGCCCTGCCCCGGCATGATGAAGGTGCGGCCCACGTAGCGATTCTTGACGAAGCCCTCGCGGTACTTCACGCCGAGCACGTTGGACATCTCCAACGCCACATCGCGCGAGGTGTCCGGGATCGGAATGATGGTGTCGATGTCATGGTCCGGGCGCAGGCGCAGGATCTTTTCGCCCAGCTTCAGGCCCATGCGCATGCGCGCCTTGTGCACCGAGATGTTGTCGATCATCGAATCGGGGCGCGCGAAATACACGTACTCGAAAATGCACGGCGCGTTGTTGGTCGGCGCCGCGCAGACTTCCGAGAACAGTTCGCCGCGCGCGGTGATCACCAGCGCTTCGCCCGGGCGCACGTCGCGCACGCGCTGGTAGCCGAGGATATCCAGCGCTGCCGATTCGGAGGACACGATGTATTCGGTGCCTTCGGCATGCTCGCGCTTGCCCAGCACCAGCGGGCGGATGCCGTGCGGGTCGCGGAACGCCACCAGGCCCAGGCCCAGCACCACGCTGACCACCGCGTAGCCGCCCTTGCAACGGCGGTGCACGCCGGCCACCGCGCGGATCGCCGCTTCGGGGGTGAGCATGCGCTGCGCGTCCAGCTCGTAGGCGAACACGTTCAACAGCACTTCGCTGTCCGAATCGGTATTGATATTGCGGCGGTCGGCTTCGAACACCTGTTGGCGCAAGGCCTCGGTGTTGATCAGGTTGCCGTTGTGCGCCAGCGCGATGCCGTAGGGCGAGTTGACGTAAAACGGCTGCGCCTCGTCCATGCCTTCCGAACCTGCGGTCGGGTAGCGGCAATGGGCGATGCCGACGCGGCCTTCCAGCACCGCCATCTTCTTTTCGTCGAAGACGTCGCGCACCAGGCCGTTGGCCTTCTGCACGCGCAGGCGCGTGCCATCTGCGGTGGCGATGCCTGCGGCGTCCTGCCCACGATGCTGCAGGACGGTCAGCCCGTCATACAGCTGCCCGGCGACGTTCTGGTTGCCGACAATACCGACGATGCCACACATGGTGCGCGTTCTCCGCTTCGGCTTGCGCCGTTACTGTGAAGGTGGCCGTGCCTGGCCTTGGGATTCGACCCGAGCCGGGTCGCTTTCTCCGCCGCGAACCTGCGCCGGATCGATGTTGGCCGGCATCGCCTGCGTCGGATCGCGTCCGTCGCCAGCCGTCTTGCCGGGTTTGCCAAGCGCACGGGTGATGGTGTCGCTCAGCCCGGAACCGCCAAGTGCCTTGCCCAGGTCCGTATTATCGCCTGCCGAAGGCAACTTCCCCAACTCCGTGGGCAAGTTGCCCAGTTCCATTGATGGCATCTCCATCGACGGCATCCGCCAGGCCGGCAGTTGCGCCCGCATCCAGCCGGCGCCCGGCTGCAGCATGGGCAGCAGCACCGACTGGCGCCAGGACGGCTCGCGCGGCAGTGGCGTGAAGCCCATCAACAGCACCAGCACGCTGGCCAGAAACGCGCCGCGCACCACGCCCAGACCGAACCCGAGCATGCGGTCGGTACCGCCGAGCTTGACCGCATCCACGCCCGCGCGGATCACCATGCCGATCACCGCCACGGTGATCAGCACACCGACGAACACCATGGCGTAGCCGCCGAACGATTCGGTCGCAGACGGGTGCTTGCCATCGGCCAGCCAGCGCGCGGCCGCGCCGCCGAACAGGAAGGTGGCCCAGCCGGCCAGCAACCACGACAACGTGCCCACAACGATGGCGACAAAGCCACGCAGCAAGCCCAACAGGGCCGACACCAGAATGATGACGCCCAGCACCATGTCGATCATGGGCAACCTCTCCGCGTGGCGCGCGCGCCGTGAGTGCAATTGGGCTCGGTCGTCATTGCCCTCCCCTCCATGGGTGCGAGGCGTTCGAAAATCCAGCAGCTGCAGGCGCGCAGTGCAGGCAGTCAACAGACACGTGGCGGTCCGCCGGCAGTGCAGTGTACGAGCGGCTGCCACGTGTGCGGCGGCCGCGTTTGCTTACGGCCGGCATGGCGGTTACGGATGCGGACGCACCATGCCGGAGATACCGACCTTGGCTGCCACCTGCGCGCGCAACTGTTCGGCATCGCTGCGATTGGCGACCGGTCCGACACGCACACGATTGAGTGCGCCCTTGTCGGTCCGCACCTGCTCGACGAAGGCGCTGAAGCCGGCGGCGCGCACGCGGTCGCGCAAGGCGTCGGCATCTTCGGCACGACCGAACGCGCCCAGCTGCACTGCAAACCCGACCGCACTGGCGGCAGGCGCTGCCGGCGCGGTGGCCACCGGCTTGGCAGGCTCAGGTTTGACAGCCACTTCAGGCTTGGCGGCTGCGGGCGTAGCGGTTACAGGCTTGGTAACTTCGGGCTTGGCCGGCGCGGGCTTGGCCACATCGGCCGGCTTGGGCGCGGCAGCCACCGGCTTGGCGGGTTCCGGCGGCAGGCTCTCGGTCCTGGTCGGGGCGGTGGTGCTGGCGGCGGCGACGCTGCTGCCGGGTTTGGCGGCAGGTGCAGGCGCAGGTGCGCTGGCGACCGGCGCCGGCGCGGCGGCGTTGGCGTCCAACGTCACCACCTGGGCGTTGACGTCGCTGCGCACCTTCACTGCCTGCAGGCGGGCCGATTCGGCCTGGGCCTGGTCGGCATACGGCCCCACGCGCACGCGCCAGGCCGGGCGGCCACTGATCTGGGTCTTTTCGCTGAAGCCGGGCAACTGCGCCTGCTTGAGCCGCGCAATCACCGCGTCGGCGTCGGCGCTGGTGGCGTATGCACCGAAATTCACCGCGTAGTTGCCGGCAGCCACTTCAGGAGCCGAGGGCGCGCTGGACGGAGCGGCCAGATCGGCGGCGTCGGGGTTGTTCTGCACCGGCGCCGGCGCGCCGGCCATGCCTAGCGCGCCACCGGCCGGCGCATTGCCCGGGGTGACCAGCGGCAATTCGCGGGTTTCGAACTCGCCATTGGCGGGCGCTGCGGGCGCCTCGAGCGGCACATCGGCCACACCGCTCGACGGCGCGGGGCCCTTGACCAGCATCGGCAGGAAGATCACGGCAAGCGCCACCAGAACGATGGCGCCAATCAGTCGCTGTTTCAGAGCAGTATCCACGGAAGAGACGAGAGGCGGCGTGGCGGGGTGCCGCGGCGATTATAAGGCCGGCGCCACCCCGACAACCTCAGCGGGCTGAACGAAGTGCGCCAAGCGCGTCGGCCACGGTGTGAAACGAGCCGAAGATCAGCACGCGGTCGCCGGGGCTGGCCGCGCCCAGGACCGCGCGCACTGCGCCGGCAACATCGCGATGACACGGCGCCTGCGCGGCGGCACTGCCTTGCAGGCGGGCCTGCAAGGCCTGCGCCGATTGGCCGCGCGCACCTTCCAGCCCCGCCAGCACCCAGTGGTCGATCTGCCCAGCCACTGCCTCCACCACGCCCAGCACATCCTTGTCGGCCAATGCAGCGTAGATCGCATGGGTGCTGCCGGCATACGCCTGCGTACCGAGCGCGGCGGCCAGCGCGCGCGCAGCCTGCGGGTTGTGGCCGACATCCAGCAATACCTGCACGCCATCGACCTCAAGCCGCTGCAGTCGTCCGGCCACTTGTGCGTTAGCGATGCCCTGCGCCCAGGCCGCGTCGGGCACCTCCACCGGCAAGGCCTGCAATGCGGCGATCGCGGCAGCGGCGTTGGCCAGTTGCACCGGCGCGTGCAATGCCGGCATCGGCAATTCCAGCGTCACCGCCACATCGCGCCAGCGCCAGTGCGGCGCATCGGATTGCGGGGCCTCAGCGTGCGGTGTGTCGATCGGCTCGAAGAAATAATCGCTGCCTGCACGGATCGCATTGGCGCCCAGCTGGTAGGCGCGACGCAGCACGCTGGACGGCGGGTCGATCTCGCCCAGCACCACCGGCTTCCAGGCGCGGATGATGCCGGCCTTCTCGGTGCCGATGGCCTCGCGGTCGTCGCCCAGCCAGTCGGTGTGATCGAGATCGACAGTAGTGATCACCGCCACATCCGAATCGACGATGTTGACCGCATCCAGGCGCCCGCCCAGGCCGATTTCCAGCACGGCCAAATCCAGTGCGGACTGCTGAAACAACCACAGCGCTGCCAGCGTACCGAACTCGAAATAGGTCAGCGCGGTGTCGCCGCGTGCTGCTTCGACCGCCACGAACGCGTCGACCAGCTGCGCGTCGCTGGCCTCGTAGCCATCGATGCGCACGCGTTCGTTGTAGCGCAGCAGATGTGGCGAGGTGTAGGCCCCCACCTTCCAGCCGGCGGCACGCCCGATCGCCTCGATGAAGGCCACCGTCGAGCCCTTGCCATTGGTCCCGCTCACGACGATGACATGCTTGGCCTGCGCGGCGATCTGCAACCGCGCGGCAACCTCGCGCACGCGCTCCAGTCCCATGGCAATGGCGTTGGGATGCTGCTGCTCGATATAGGCGAGCCAGGCGGAGAGAGAGTCGGTTGCGTTCATGGGGAGGGCTGCGCAGAGAGGGGCACATTATCGCCATTTGCGCTTGCGCAACGCACGCCACGTCGGTGTTGGATGTATCGCGCGTGCTTGGTTAGAACGACGCAGCTCGGTTGATCGCGCATGGTGACGAACGCCGTCACCAGCGCATCCCAGGACGTTTAGCGATCACCCCAAGACGCAGCCCCGACACGGAGCGTTGACTACGCAACCGCACCGAGGCCTGTTCCACCAACTCACCTAAACCTGCAAGCGTGTATCAACGACGTTCGGCATTTTGGCACCTGCAACGACATGGCGTGTCATTGGTGATCCAGCGTCCTTGCCTCGCCTTACAACGCCCGATGCTTTGCCTCACCAAAGAACGGTGTGTGGTGCGCACAGTCGTTGAGGCGCACCACTTCGAGATGCTCCACGTCATCGCCTTCGAGCAGGTTCAGCGTGGTCGGGGCCTGGCGGAAGCTCCATAGCTTGGACAACGGCAGGCCCAGGATCTTGCACAGGATCACGCGATTGACCGCATCGTGCGCAACCACCAGCAAGGTGTCGTGCGCGCCCAGCCCATCGGCGGCGCGCACCAGGCCGCGCCAGCTGCGATCGAGCACCTGACGCAGCGATTCGCCACCTGGCATCAACACGGTATCCGGTTCCTCGCGCCATGCGCGCAGGCGGGCCGGGTCCTTGTCGTTGATCTCGCTGGCCAGCAGGCCTTCCCATTCGCCGTGCGCAATTTCCTGCAGGTCGGCATCGGTCTGCAGCAGCGCCTCGCGCGAAACGCCCAACGCGGCCTTGGCAGTGGCCTGCGCGCGCGACAACGGCGATGCCACCGCGCGGTCGATCTGCAGCGAATGCAGCCGTTCGCCCAACGCGCGCGCCTGGCCTTCGCCGACCGGCGAGAGCGGAATATCGATCTGGCCCTGATAACGGCCTTCGGCGTTCCACGGCGTCTCGCCGTGACGAGCAAGCAGGATGCGCATGCGCTGGGAGGTTCCTTGGGGGAGGGGCCCGCTCGCCACAGCGAAACGGGACCGCATGATAACCCCTGGCGCCTGCGCGCCGGCCGCCCCGCCTCAGCGCACGCCGAGTTCCTTCAACAACTGTGGCGCCGGAGCGACCTCGGTCATGATCCAACGCAGATAGCGGCTGTCCACGGCGATCATGCGGGTCATTGCCGGGTCGAAGATCCAGTTGCTGCTCACCGACTCCCAATTCCCGTCGAACGCCAGGCCGACCAGCTTGCCCTGCGCGTCCATCACCGGCGAACCGGAGTTGCCGCCGGTGATGTCCAGGTCCGACAGGAAATTGACCGGCACCGAGCCCAGGCGCTTGTCCTCCAGCCCCGCGTAGCGCTTGGCCTTGACCGCATCCAGCAGGGCCTTGGGCGAATCGAACGGATCGGCGCCGGTCTCCTTGGCGGCCACCCCTTCCAAGGTAGTGAACGGTGTGTAGGCCACGCCATCTTTCGGGGCGTAGCCCTTGACGTTGCCGAAGGTGATGCGCAGCGACAGATTGGCATCCGGATAGACCGATTCGCCCCGGCTCTTCCTGTAGTCGGCCAGGGCTTGCAGATACACCGGCCGCGCCTTGAGCTGCTCGCCGGTACGCAGTTTGTCCTCGCGCTCGATCTGCAACAGGGCCGGGGTCACCGCCACGGCGTACTGGATCGCCGGGTCGGTGCTGGCTTCGAAGGCGGCCCGGTCGGCGGCAAGCCACTTCACCCGCGTTTGCGTGCTCCCCAGCGCCGTGCCATCGAGCTTGCCCACGGCCGCCTGCACGGCCGCCGCATCGCGGCCGCCCAACCACTGGTCCAACGCGGCGATGCGCTGGTTGGCCGGCAGCTTCAGGTACTGGCCGAGCCAATACCGTTGCAGCTGACGATCCATGGCCGGCACGTAACGGCGCTCCATCTGCTTCATCGTCGCTTCGATGGCCGGCAGGTCGCGGTCCTGGTACCCGGATTCGCGTTGCGCATCGGGCTTGGCACGCTCCAGCGCCAGCCGGTACAACGTCACCGCGGCACCCACCGTGCCGGTGGAGTCGAACTGGCGCAGCACGAAGTCGCGCTGTTGCGTGGCCTGGGCCTGCTTGAGCAGCTTGACCAAGGTGTCGTGCGCCGCAAGCGCGTTGCGCCCGCTCGCGCCCCGGCCCTCGAGCCAGGCCAGCACTGCCGCTTCGTCGGCCTGCTTGGTGGCCTGCGCACCAATGCGCTTGAAACCTTCCAGTTGGCCGTCGAAGTTCTTGGCGGAGTTATTGAGGCTGGCGACGGTGCTGGCATATTTCACCTGGACGTCGGGATCCTGCTTGCCTGCCTGTTCGATCAGGCCGATCACGTCCTTCAACTGCTGGCCGACCACCGGGTAGGTCCAGTTGGCGGTGTTGTCGAATTCGGCAGCCAGCGCGTAGCGATTGGTGCGGCCCGGATAGCCGGCCACCATCACGAAGTCGCCGGCGCCCAGTGGCTGGTCGGCGAACGTCAGGAAGTGCTTGGGCTGGTAAGGCACGTTGTCCTTGGCGTAGGCGGCGGGCTTGCCGTCCTTGCCGACATAGGCGCGATAGAACGAGAAATCGCCGGTGTGGCGCGGCCACATCCAGTTGTCGATGTCGCCGCCGAACTTGCCCACGCTGCCGGGCGGCGCATAGACCAGGCGCACATCCTTGATCTCCAAGCTCTTGAACAACCGGTAGGCGTTGCCCCCGGAAAAACTGAAGAACTGGCAGCGGTAACCCGGCTGTGCTTCGCAGGACGCGATCTGTTGCTTGCTGAAATCCTCCAGGGCCAGCGTGCGCTTGAGCGCATCGTCGCCTGCAGTGGCCATCGCGGCCTTTGCCGGCGCCGTGACGTCGGCAATCGCATCGAGCACGTAGATGCGCGCACTGGGCCCTGCGCTGAGCTCGTCGGCAGGGCGTACGGCGTTGAACCCGTCCTTGATCAGGTTCTTTTGCGCGGTGGAGTTGAGCTGGATCGCGCCATAGGCACAGTGGTGGTTGGTGACGACCAGGCCCTGCGGCGAGACGAAGCTGGCGGTGCAACCACCCAAGGCGACCACGGCGCCCATCGGATCGCCGGTCAGGTCGGCCAGTTGCCGAGGCGAAAGCCGCAAGCCTGCTTGCTGGAGTGGCCCGGCGAGCTCGGGCAGTTGTTGTGGAACCCACATCCCCTCGCCCGCCTGTGCAGATGAAGCGACGGCCAACGTGGCCAGCACGGAAACGGCGAACAGGTTTGGACGCATCGACAGCCCCACGGGTCATTTTCGTTACAGTGTAACGCCAACACCCACTGGCAAACCCATGGCCGATGGCAGGGTCGGCACGCGCGCGCTCCGCACGCGCTCGCGCACGTTTGCCGCGCAGCAGGCGTCAGCGGATTCGCCTGCTGCGTACCGCGGCCGAGCACCGGCCTAGACGCGGCCGAATGCGGGGTCGCTGCGGCTGGGCCTGCCGGTTTCCAGATGTCCGGCCAGACGGCAGCGGAAGGCGCTGCCCGGTTGTTCCACCACCAGGTCGTACCAGTGATCGCTGGCGGCAAGGGCCAGGCGAATGGTCTCGCGCTGACCTGCGGCCAGCGGCAAGGTGCGCGCACTTGGGTCTGCGTAGTCCAGGGCACGCAGCTGCACGGTGCAGGCGCGCTGCCCGGCATTGCCGATTTCCAGCACCAAGGCGTCGCCCTCCTGTCGCGCCTCCACCCATGGCGCGGCCGATGGCGCTGTGGCACTTGGCACCCGCCCGGCGAACTCGCGCAAGAAGCCATTGGGTCCGTGCACGCGCAAGGCGTATGCACCCTCGTGCGTGGCCCCGATCGGCGCATCGTCCAATTGCGTGCCCGGCAGCACCGTGTAATACCAGGGCCCGCCGCTGGCCGCACTGCTGTAGACGTTGAACGCCGCAGCCGCCGCGCCGCTGTTGACGAACTGCAACTGCACGGTGGCACCGTCTTGCACGCGTGCATGCACCTGCAAGGCATATGGCAATGCGCGCGCCGGCCGTTGCCCCGGTTCCTGCCGCGGCATCGTCGCGGCGGCAGGCACAGATGGCAGCGGCTTATCGCGCACGGCAGCGGTGCGTGCGCGATAGTCGTCGACCGACGGCAATGCGCTCAACGCCGAATCGTCCGGCTTGCGGAAGTCGAACACGCTGGTGAGATCGCCGCTGACCGCACGCCGCCACGGGCTGATGTTCGGCTCGGCCACGCCGAAGCGGCGTTCCAGCAGACGCAGCACCGAGGTGTGATCGAACACCTGCGAGTTGACCCAGCCACCACGCGTCCACGGCGAGATCACCAGCATCGGCACGCGAATGCCCAGGCCGATCGGCACGCCGTCGTAGACCTCGCCACGCGTGTCGACATTGCTGCGCCCCATGCGTGCGTCCAATGCCGGCAACGGCGCGGGCACGTGATCGAAGAAGCCGTCGTTCTCGTCGTAATTGATGATCAGCGCCGTCTTGGCCCACACCTCGGGATTGGCGGTGAGCGCATCGATCAGACGCGCCACCAGGGACTCGCCATATGCAGGCGGCGCTTCGGGGTGTTCGCAATACGCAGTGGGCGGAATGACCCACGACACCTGCGGCAGGCGATCGGCCCGCACATCGGCAGCGATCGCGGCGACCAGATGCTCGGCCTGGGTGGTGGCGGCATTGTCCGCGGTGGAACCGGGCACGCATGCACGTGCACGCCGGTAACGTTCGTCGTCGGCGCGTAGATCGCGATAGTGCGAGAAATACGCCAGCGAGTTGCAGCCGAAGTTGTCGTATTCCTGATACACGCGCCAGTCCACGCCGGCAGCCTGCAAACGCTGCGCGTACGTGGTCCACTGCAGTGCTGCGTAGCCGGGCTTGTCGCGCGCCATGTCGGCGGTCCAGTTGCCATCGTCGGCATTGGTGACCGCCTGGGCGCCAACGTTGCCCACGCTTGGACCGCTGGTACCGGTGAACAGATACATGCGGTTGGGATTGGTCGGCCCGTGCAGCGAGCAGTAATAGCCGTCGCAGATGGTGAACGCGTCGGCAAGCGCGTGGTAGTACGGGATGTCGTGACGCTGGAAATATCCCATCGTCAATTCCCCCTTGTACGGTACCCACGCATCGTATTCGGCCCAGCGTACCGGGTCCTGCCCATGACCGGCCTTCCAGGAATGATCCAGACTCTTGATCAAGGGCGCGCAGGTAGTTTGCGAATCGAACGCGAACGGCAGCAAGCGTCGTCCGTCGGGCGTGGGCTGACTCCATACCGCATGGCCATCGCGCAGTTGCAGCGCGCGCGGATCGCCAAAGCCGCGCACGCCGCGTAGCGCGCCGAAATAATGATCGAACGAGCGGTTTTCCTGCATCAGGATCACCACATGTTCGAGATCGCGCAACGTGCCGGTCCGCGCGTTGGCCGGCAGCGCGAGTGCGCGACCGATCGAAGACGGCAAGGCGCCGGCAGCGGTGAGCGCGGCAACGCGCTTGAGGAAATCGCGACGCGAGGAAGAAGACGTCATGGCGGCAGAACCTGCAAAGAAAGTGGTGCCTTTGTCACCGCGCAGCGCGGCTGGACACGACACGTATAGCGGGCGAGCACGACAGTTTTGCGACAGCGACCGTCATCAATGTTTCATGAGCCGTTGACACCCTGCGTCGCGAAACGCCGGCTTTGCACCGTGCGTCCGCCCTCAGCCGTGGCCGAACAGGACTCCCCCATGACTTCCGCTCGTCGCTTTCATGTCACCCCGCTGGCGCTTGCCCTGGCAACGCTGCTTCCCGTCATTTCGCAGGCTGCGACACCGGCCGACCCGGCTGCCGTGGCTCCGGCAGAGGCAGCGGTGACCGCCGATGCCGCCGCCAATGCCACGCAACTGGATGCGATCAACGTGGTGTCACAAGGCAGCACGCGCCAGGTGCAACGCATCAGCCAGCAGGACATCGAGCAGCTGACGCCCGGTAGCAGCGCATTCAAGGCAGTGGAAAAACTGCCGGGCGTGCAGTTCCAGTCCGCCGATCCATTCGGCACCTACGAATGGTCCACGCAGGTGACCCTGCACGGCTTTGATCAAAGCCGTCTGGGTTACACGCTCGATGGCATTCCACTGGGCAACATGAGCTATGGCGTGACCAATGGCCTGCACATCACGCGCGCCATCATTTCGGAAAACCTCGGTTCGGTGGAAATTGCGCAAGGGGCAGGCGCGCTCGGCACCGCCTCCAACACCAATCTTGGCGGCACCATGCAGTTCTACTCGGCCGACCCGCAGACCACGCCCGGCGCACGCCTGGTGCAGACGGTGGGCAGCGATGCAACGCGCCGCACCTTCGTGCGTGCCGACACCGGCGATCGCGATGGGTTGTCGGCGTATCTGTCCTACGCCAATGCCAGCACCGACAAGTGGAAGGGCTATGGCGATCAGACATCCGAACAGGCCAATCTCAAGACCGTGTACCAATGGGGCGACGGCAACCGCCTGAGCCTGTTCGTGGACACCTCGCGGCGCAAGGAATACGACTACATGGATCTGTCGTTGACCAGCCAGCGCGCGCTCGGCTGGGACTACGATTACCTGCAACCGGATTGGGCCACCGCCGTGCAGATGGCACGCGCCTACCAGAACACCGGGGCCACCAGCGGTGTGGCCAACGGCTACCCACAATCGCTTGCCGGTCTGCCCAGCGACTACAGCTGGCTCGATGCCAGTTATTACGCCGGCGGCGGCTTGCGTCGCGACAACCTGGCAGGCTTGTCTGGCAGCTTCGTGTTTGGCGGCGCCACGCTCGATGCCAGTGGCTATTACCACGGCAATCGTGGCGAAGGCCAATGGGTGACGCCGTACGTGCGCACCTCCGCGCAGATTCCAGTGTCGATGCGCACCACCGACTACGGCCTGGACCGCTTCGGCGGCACCAGCGCATTGAAATGGTCGTGGGGCAATCACGATCTGGAAGTGGGCGCATGGGCAGAAAACGCGCGCACCACGCAGGGCCGCAATTACTTCGCGCTCGGCAACGAAGGTTACACCTCGCTCTACAACGTCTACCAAGCACAGACCCCGTTCCGTCGCGACTTCCTGCAGCGCTACACCACGCAAACCCGGATGTTGTATGTGCAGGACACCGTGCGCCTGCTCGACGACCGCCTGACCCTGAATTACGGCGCAAAGGCGCTCAGCACCACCACGCGCGCGCAATCGCTGGTGCCGACCACCGCGCTGGCACAGGGCCGCATCCGCGCCGAAGATAATTCCCTGCCGCAGCTGGGCGTGAACTACAAGCTCGACGAACGCCAGGACCTGTACGCGTCCTACAGCAAGAACATCGCGGCGTTCGGCTTCACCCCGTTCGCCACCTCGCAGGCCGCCTTCGACCGCAGCCGCTCCACGCTGGAGCCGGAACAATCGCAGACCGTGCAGGTAGGCTATCGCGTGCAGGATGCGCAGTTCCAGCTCTCGGCCGACGCCTACTTCACCAAGTTCTCCAACCGCCTGCTGACCACCTCGCCGTGCACCGCGGTGCAGACCTGCGCCTCGATCCTGAGCAACGTCGGCGCGGTGCACAGCGCCGGCGCGGATCTGGCGCTGATGTGGCGCCCGACCGAAGGCCTGAGCTGGTTGAACTCGTTGTCGTGGAACCGCTCGCGTTACCAGGACGATTACCTCAACAACGGCGTGGTCGCCACCTCCGGCAAGGACGTGGTCGGCATCCCGGCGTTGATGTTCTCTTCCAGCGCCAGCTACCAGATCGGCAACCTGCGCCTGGATCTGGACGGCAAGTACGTGGACAAGCGCTACATCACCTTCCTCAACGATTCGCAGGTGCCGTCGTACTGGCTGTTCAATGCCGGCGCGCGTTACGACTTCGGCCGTGTCGGCGGGGTAGCGGATGTGGCGCTGGCGCTCAACATCAGCAATCTCACCGACAAGCGCTACTTTGCCAGCACCGGCACCAACGGCTACGTCGCTTCCGATCCGGATGGCTACAACCAGACCATGGTGGTCGGCGCACCGCGGCAGTACTTCATGAGCCTGGATGTGAAGTTCTAAGCTAGGCTGACAAGCATTGGAGCGAAGCTGGCGGCGATGACGCACGCCTGCGAGGGCCCAACGCGCTAGCCCTCGCAGGCAGCGACAGGTCTGGACGGCGGCTCTCATCCTGCGCTCAGGTGCCAACTTCGTCCCACCGGGCACGGGCCGGATCGGCCCTGGCCCACCGTGGATCCAGGGCGGCACGATGTCCATTCCCGCACCGCCGCATGGCATGCAGGCCGCGACGCCTATAATTGCCGGCTTACTTTCACTCAGCAGGTTCCGCCAGATGGCGCAGACGATGAAGGCGCTGGTCAAGCGCGAAGCAAACAAGGGCATCTGGCTGGAACAGGTGCCTGTGCCGACGCCCGGCCCCAACGAGGTGCTGATCAAGCTGGAAAAGACCGCCATTTGCGGCACCGACCTGCACATCTACCTGTGGGACGAGTGGAGCCAGCGCACGATCAAGCCGGGCCTGACCATCGGTCATGAATTCGTCGGCCGCGTGGCCGAGCTCGGTTCGGCAGTGACCGGTTACCAGGTCGGCCAACGGGTGTCGGCCGAAGGCCACATCGTATGCGGCCATTGCCGCAACTGCCGTGGCGGCCGTCCGCACCTGTGCCCCAACACGGTCGGGATCGGTGTCAACGTCAACGGCGCCTTCGCCGAATACATGGTGATGCCGGCCAGCAACCTGTGGCCGATCCCGGACCAGATTCCGTCCGAGCTTGCCGCGTTCTTCGACCCCTACGGCAATGCCGCGCATTGCGCGCTGGAATTCGACGTCATCGGCGAAGATGTGCTGATCACCGGGGCAGGCCCGATCGGCATCATTGCCGCCGGCATCTGCAAGCACATCGGTGCGCGCAATGTGGTGGTCACCGACGTCAACGATTTCCGGCTCAAGCTGGCTGCAGACATGGGGGCCACGCGCGTGGTCAACGTCTCCAAGACCTCGCTCAAGGACGTCATGGCCGACCTGCATATGGAAGGCTTCGACGTGGGCCTGGAAATGAGTGGCAACCCGCGCGCGTTCAACGACATGCTCGATTGCATGTACCACGGCGGCAAGATCGCCATGCTCGGCATCATGCCGCGTGGCGCCGGTTGCGACTGGGACAAGATCATCTTCAAGGGCCTCACCGTGCAGGGCATCTATGGCCGCAAGATGTACGAGACCTGGTACAAGATGACGCAGCTGGTGCTGTCGGGTTTTCCGCTGCAGAAGGTGCTGACCCATGAGCTGCCGATCGACGATTTCCAGAAAGGCTTCGACCTGATGGAAGAAGGCAAGGCCGGCAAGGTCGTGCTGAGCTGGAATTGATCGGCTGACACTGCAGATGTGCGAAAGGCGCCGCGAGGCGCCTTTTGCGTTTTTGACCTACGCGGGCTGACGAATGCGGCGAGCGATTTTCAGGAGCTAGCGAAGCGTCTCATGCGACGCGGGGTCGGCTAGGGTCTGGATAAAAGCCTAGTGGTCGAGGGCACGATGCCCTCGCCACTCGCGACGGTGAGCGGGCAAGGACCCTGCAGAAGATCCGCAGATCGGCGGCTCTACACGTGATCGATCCGCAAGCTGCAGTCACTCAAAAATCCAACCAGCCAGGCCTCGAGTCTTGACCTAACTTGGACGCAGAGGCACAAAACCCGGTGCGTCAACGCTTCCGCATGACGACGACTCTGCGCGCTGCCAGAGCCACTTCAACCAATCGCCATCACGGCCAAGCAACCGTCGCCGTCGCCACCAGATGGTTCTGCGAATTCTGACGACCGAAGCCGAATTCGGCGGCTTTGCTGGTGTCGTAATAACCCACGCTCAAACCCAGCGGGCCGAACGTCTTGCCGACGTTGACGCCGAAATCGTTGTAGTCGTGATCCACCTGACTCAGCGACGAGGTGTAGACGCTATGCCCTGCGTGCGCGCTGAGGGTAAAGTCGTACGGCAACGTCCAGTTGGCATCGAAGGCGTAGTAATAGCCATCGGTCTTGCTGCCGTAGAGATCGTCGGTGTAGGCGACCGTCACGCTATAGGTCTTCAGGAACGTGGTCTTGGTGATCAGCTCTGCGTAGTTGGATGCGCCCGCTCCCAGATACTGGTAGCGGTTGATCATGACGTCGAAGTTCCAGTGGCTGCCCAGGTCGGTGTTGTAGCCGACGAAACCATCAACTTCCCAATCCGGATCGCCGGCGCCGAAATCGACGTTGGACCCCCAGGTCCCCAGGTACAACCCGAATGGCGTCTTGTAGGTCAGACCGGCCTGAAACGCAGGCTCTTCATTCGTCTGCGAAATACCGCGGAACAGGTAATCGCTGGTCACCGCAAAGGTGCCACTGAACGGCGATGTAGACGCATCTTCGTCCTGCGCCTGCGCAAGCGGCGCAACGCCGAGCAGCAGTAACGACAGACAACAAGCGAGCGGGGACGACTTCATGGGCATCTCCTGGAGCGATGAACGGTGGGATGGCGCGAAGCGAGGCTGCCAAGACTTATTAGTCCAACTGTCATTGCAGCGCAACATGAAAGTCGCGTTCGCTTGATCCAGCGCACACACTCAAGAGCCCATGCGCGAATCAGGTGTTGATGTCATCGACCGCTTGCGCCGAATCTTGATGTTCGGAAGCCGGGATTGGGAATTGGAGATTCGTCGCGGCGAAGGCGAAACCTACGTCTCGCACATCCATTCCGGCGGGCCCGGACCGCAGCCGGCGCCTGCTTACGCGGGAAATATCCCGTACTGCCTTGCTGCCAAGCGCACTTGCTGCCCTGGCTGAAAGCTGCCGGCAGAGGCCGGCAGTTCCACTTCCACTTCATTGCCCGCCGGCTCCAGCGTTGCGCGCAGACGCAGGCGTGAGCCACTGCGCTGCGACCACGCCACCGTGGCCGGCCAGCCCGCCGCGTCGGGCACCAGATCCTCCGGCCGCACATA
Organism: Xanthomonas sp. D-99; assembly: GCF_017746145.1. NCBI lineage: Bacteria > Pseudomonadati > Pseudomonadota > Gammaproteobacteria > Lysobacterales > Lysobacteraceae > Xanthomonas > Xanthomonas sp. D-99. The sequence goes on from NZ_JAGHWU010000023.1 coordinate 57,355, forward strand.
CACCTCGACCGGCCCTGCAACCAGCGCAGCGTTGGCCAGGGGCAGTGCGTGCCCAGCCACCTGGATCTGCCCCTGCGCCAACACCCCAGGAATCCGGTTCACCGCACCCACGAACGAATACACGAAGGGCGAGGCCGGCTTGTCGTAGATCATGGCCGGCGTGTCGAGTTGCTCGATGCGGCCGCGATTGAGGATGGCCACGCGGTCGGCCAGTTCCAGGGCTTCTTCCTGGTCATGGGTGACGAATACCGTGGTCAGGCCGGTACGTTCGTGCAACTCGCGCAGCCAACGGCGCAGGTCGCGGCGCACCTGCGCATCCAGCGCACCGAATGGCTCGTCCAGCAACAGCACGCGCGGTTCGATCGCCAGCGCGCGCGCCAGCGCCACGCGCTGCCGCTGGCCGCCGGAGAGCTGGGTGGGATAACGCTGTTCCAGGCCCTGCAGCTGAACCAGCGCCAGCAGTTCCTCCACCCGGGCACGGATGCGCGCTTCGGCCCAACGCGCGTTGCCGCGGCGCACGCGCAAGCCGAATGCGATGTTCTCGAACACGTCCATATGCTTGAACAACGCATAGTGCTGGAACACGAAGCCGACCCGACGCGATTGCACGCTCATGCGGGTGGCATCTTCATCGCCGAACAGCACCTGCCCGCCATCGGCATGCTCCAGCCCGGCCATGATCCGCAGCAGCGTGGTCTTGCCCGAGCCGGAGGGCCCAAGCAAGGCCAGCAACTCGCCCTGGCGCACTTCCAGGTCGATGTTGTCCAGCGCAGTAAAGGTCTCGAACTGCTTGCGCAGGCGGTGAATGCGGATGCCCATGGTCACCTCAATGGCGGTGGTTGGCGGCCAGCGAATCGCCGTGTCGCCATTCCAGATACGTCTTCAGCGCCAACGTCAGCAGCGCGGTCAATGCCAGCAGCGACGCGCAGGCAAATGCGGCGCTGTAGGCGTATTCGTTGTAGAGAATTTCCACGTGCAGCGGCAGCGTATTGGTGCGTCCACGGATATGCCCGGACACCACCGACACCGCCCCGAATTCGCCCATCGCACGCGCCGCGCACAACAGCACACCGTACAACAGGCCCCAACGGATACTGGGCAGCGTCACCCGCCAGAACATCTGCCAGCCGTTCGCGCCCAGGCTCAGTGCCGCCAGTTCTTCGTCGCTGCCCTGCTGCTCCATCAACGGCATCAATTCGCGCGCGATGAAGGGGAAGGTTACGAACGTGGTCGCCAATACGATGCCTGGCAACGCGAACACGATCCGCGGCAGCTGGATCACAAGGTCGCCCAGCGCCGGCAGCTGCACATGCCAGCCTTCGTCGATCAGCGGCCAGGCCCAGCCGTTGCGGCCGAAGATCAGCACGAAGATCAAGCCCGCCACCACCGGCGACACCGAGAATGGCAGGTCGATCAGGCTGACCAGCAGGCGTTTGCCCCGGAACTGATGCTTGCTGACGGCCCACGCCGCGGCCACGCCGAAGACCAGATTCAACGGCAGCACGATCGCCGTCACCAGCAAGGTCAGCTTGATCGCCGACAACGCGTCCGGGTCGACCACCGCATGCAGGAAGGTTTCCCAACCGCCACGCAACGCCTCGGCGAACACCAGCACCAGCGGCAGCAGCAAGAACGCCAGCAGAAAGAGCACGGCGCCCAGGATCATCAGCCATTGCACCCACCGCGGCTCATTGGTGGCCGAATCGCTGATGCGACGCGCCTGCTTGGTCATGGCATGGATCGGCAACATGGAAGGCAGCGATGAAACAGCATCGTTCATGCGGGCCTCCGTTGATAGCGCAGCAGCCGTGCCTGCAGCGTATTGACCACCAACAAGATCACGAACGACAGCAACAACATGGCCGCGGCAATGGCAGTCGCGCCGGCGTAGTCGAATTCTTCCAGCCGGATGGTGATCAGCAGCGGCGCGATCTCGGTGGAATTGGGCAGGTTGCCGGCAATGAAGATCACCGAGCCGTATTCACCCACGCCGCGTGCAAACGCCAGCGCAAATCCGGTCAGGACCGCAGGCCACACCCCCGGCAGCACCACCCGCCAGACCGTCTGCCACCGCGAGGCGCCCAAGGTGGCGGCGGCAGCCTCCATTTCACGATCGCTCTCGGCCAGCACCGGCTGCACCACCCGCACCACGAAGGGCAGGCCCACAAAGACCAACGCCAGCACGATGCCCAGTTGCGTGTAGGCCACCTTGATCCCGATCGCCTCCAGCCAGCGTCCCACCCACCCGTTGCCGCCATACAGCGCGGTCAGCGCAATGCCAGCCACCGCGGTGGGCAACGCGAACGGCAAATCGATCACCGCATCGAAAAAACGCCTGCCTGGAAACCTGTAACGCACGAAGACCCACGCCACCCAGGTGCCCATCACCGCGTTGAAGGCACCGGCCGCAAACGCGGTGCCGAAGCTCACCCGCAGCGCCGACAGCACGCGTGGCTCGCTCCATACCCGCCACAGGCCCTCCCAGCCCAGACCGATGGTCTTGACGAAGACACCCAGCAGGGGGATCAGCACGATCAGGCCAAGCCAGGTCAAGGTGATTCCCAGACTCAGGCCCAGCCCCGGCATCACGCGTCGGCGCGATGACGGCGCTGGGTGGGGTGCAACCGACATCGACATTGCTTACTTGTTGGCCTGGATCTGGTCGAACACGCCACCGTCGGCGAAGTGCTCTTGCTGGGCCTTCTCCCAGGAGCCGAACGCCTGCTGGATGGTCACCAGCTTGATCTCCGGAAACCGCGCGATGTCGGCCGGGTCGGCAAATTCCGGATGCCGCGGGCGATAGAAATGCTTGGCTGCCAGCTTCTGACCTTCAGGCGCATACAGATAGCGCAAGTAGGCTTCGGCCACCTCGCGGGTGCCATGCTTGTCGACGTTCTTGTCCACCAGCGCCACCGACGGCTCGGCGAGGATCGACAACTTCGGCACCACGATCTCGAACTTGTCCTTGCCCAGTTCCTCGCGCGCCAGCAGCGCTTCGTTTTCCCAGGCCAGCAGCACATCGCCGATACCGCGCTGCACGAACGTCGTGGTGGCGCCGCGTGCGCCGGTATCCAGCACCGGCACGTTGCGGAACAACGCCTGCATATAGCGCACGGTGCGCTCGCGGTCGCCCTTGAAGATGTGGTCGGCGTATGCCCAGGCGGCCAGATAGTTCCAGCGCGCGCCTCCGGAGGTCTTCGGGTTCGGCGTCACCACCGCCACGCCAGACCGCAACAGGTCCGGCCAGTCATGGATGTTCTTCGGGTTGCCCTTGCGTACCAGAAACACGATGGTCGAGGTATACGGCGCACTGTTGTCGGGCAGGCGCTTTTCCCAATCGGTCTCGATCAGCTTGGCCTTCTGCGCGATGGCATCCACGTCGTAGGCCAGCGCCAAGGTCACCACGTCGGCCTCGATGCCATCGATCACCGCGCGCGCCTGCTTGCCCGAGCCGCCGTGCGAAGTTTCCACGGTCACCGTGTCCTGCGGGTGCTGCTGTTTCCACTGCGCTGCAAAGGCGGCGTTGTAGTCGCGATAGAACTCGCGGGTAGGATCGTAGCTCACGTTGAGCAGCCCGATTTCGCGTGCGCCAGCTGGGCCGGCCAGGACCAGCAAGGCGAAAAGAAAGGAGGTAAAACGGAAACGGGAATATGTCACGACGATCTCCTGGCCGATTGAGCACAGCTGAACAGCAAGCATGCCATGCTGCGCAGCGGCACGCAGGCGGTGAAATGACATCAGCGCCGCCGCTTATGCCGATTTTGCATGACGTAGTGGTATGCCACCGTGATCGTTAAAATCGCGCTTCTTTTGCCACTGCGACCGCCATGACCACCGTTCCCGCCGCGCTGACCGCCCATTACGCCGCCGAACTGGACGCCATCCAGGCCCAGGGCCTGTTCAAGTCCGAGCGCATCATCACCGGCCCGCAGTCAGCGGAGATCACGCTGGCCGATGACCGCCGCGTCCTGAACTTCTGCGCCAACAACTATCTGGGCCTGGCCGACCACCCGGACATCATCCAGGCCGCCAAGGACGCGCTGGACAGCCACGGCTTCGGCATGGCCTCGGTGCGCTTCATCTGCGGCACCCAGGATCTGCATAAGCAACTGGAACGCACCATCGCCACGTTCTTCGGCACCGAAGACACCATCCTCTACGCAGCCTGCTTCGATGCCAATGGCGGCCTGTTCGAACCGCTGCTCGGCGAGCACGACGCCATCATTTCCGATGCGCTCAATCATGCCTCCATCATCGACGGCGTGCGCCTGTGCAAGGCCAAGCGCTTCCGCTACGCCAACTGCGACATGGCCGACCTGGAAGCGCAGCTGCAGGCCGCCGACGCCGCCGGGTGCAAGACCAAGCTGATCACCAGCGACGGCGTTTTCTCGATGGACGGCTTCATCGCACCGCTCGACGAAATCACTGCCCTGGCCCGCAAATACAACGCGCTGGTGCATATCGACGAATGCCATGCCACCGGCTTCCTCGGCGACACCGGCCGCGGCTCGGCCGAGGTCAAGGGCGTACTCGACCAGATCGACATCTTCACCGGCACGCTGGGCAAGGCCATGGGCGGCGCATTGGGCGGCTTCACCACCGCAAAGCGCGAAGTGATCGAGCTGCTGCGCCAGCGTTCGCGTCCCTACCTGTTCTCCAATTCATTGCCGCCGCACGTGGTGGCTGCCGGCATCAAAGCCTTCGAAATGCTGGATGCCGCCGGCGAGCTGCGGACGCAGCTGGTCGAAAACACCACGTATTTCCGCGCACGCATGACCGCCGCCGGTTTCGACGTCAAACCGGGCGTGCATCCGATCAGCCCGGTGATGCTGTACGACGCACCGCTGGCGCAAAAATTCGCCGAGCGCTTGCTGGAGGAAGGCATCTACGCCATCGGCTTTTTCTTCCCGGTGGTTCCAAAAGGCCAGGCGCGCATTCGCTCCCAGATCAGCGCAGCGCATACGCGCGAGCACCTGGATCGAGCGATCGAAGCGTTCATCAAGATCGGGCGCGAACTCAAGGTCATCGACGCCTGAGCATGCGCACGGTGCTGCGCCAACGGCTGCTGCTGGCGGCGCAGACCGATGCGCAGGCGCAGCTGCGCGACGGCCATTGGGAAACGCGCTGCCTGCACTGCCGTCGGCATCTGCAGGTGCGCGCCGACGGCGAACCGCTTGGCCACACCACGCTCGAACACGTGGTGCCGCAGGCCTGGTTCGGTCGGCGCGCGGCGGCGTCGCTGTGCGCATTGGTGGGCGAGGATGCCAACGATGCGCGCAACCTGGCGCTGGCCTGTGCCGGCTGCAATCACGCCAAGGGTCGCCGCCACGATGCCAACGGCGCCGGCGACGCCCGCGCTTACGAAGTGGTGAGCGCCCTGCTCAGCGCGCGTCTGGCGCGCTGGCGTGCGCCGCCGGCACTAACGCACTGACTTCCTCGGCGCTCAGCATCCGCCACGCGCCTTTGCCCAGCTCCCCCATTGCCAGCGGGCCGATCGCCACGCGCACCAACCGCAATACGCCGATGTCGACTGCGGCCACCAGCCGGCGGATCTGCCGATTGCGCCCTTCGTCCAGCACGATTTCCAGCCAGGCATTGCGCTCGCCTTCGCGCAGTACGCTGACCTGCTTGGCGCGCAACAGTACGCCCTGGCCCTGCGGATCGGGATCGACCACACCGGCCTGCAGTTGCGCCAGTTGCGCGGCACTGGGACGGCAATCGATCTGCACGTGGTAAGTCTTGTCCGGTCCGGTCGCCGGGTCGGTCACCGCCGCCGCCCACTGTGGGTCGTTGCTGAAAAGCAACAGGCCTTCGCTGGCCTTGTCCAGGCGCCCTACCGGCGCGATCCACGGTAAGCCGGCGCCATCGAAGCAACGGTAGACCGTGTCCCTGCCCTGCTCGTCGCGCACGGTGGTGACCACGCCGCGCGGTTTGTTGAGCATCAGGTAGCAACGCGCCAGTCCCGCCAGCGGTTGCCCATCGACAGCGATGGACGATTGCTGATCGCCGCGGATCGGAAATTCGGGGTCGCGCACCACACGCGCCGACACGCTCACGCGGCCATCGGCAATCCAGCGCGCCGCCTCGGTGCGCGAACACACGCCAAGCTTGGACAGTACGCGCGCCAGCCCATGGCGTGGCGCGGCATTGGCGGATGCGGCCGCGGATACGCGCACCGCGACGCCCGCCCCCGGACCACGCTGACGCTGCCGGGACGTTGCCGGCGCAGGTCGCCGGGGCATGCCGTCCCGACCGCAGGGCTTACTTGTTTTCGACCGACTTGGCGTCGGCCGCAGGTGCTGCGGGCGCTGCCGCTGCAGGTGCCGCGCCAGCGGCCGGGCGTGCCTTGACCACGCGCACACCGCGAGCCTTCATCCAGGCATCGAATTCTTCTGCCGTCATGCGCTTGCCGTTCTGGCTCATGTCAAAGCGCCACGGGGTGTTGTCGAACGCGGTCGTGGCCTTGTAGGCCGCCGGGTCGTTCGGGTTGACGGTGCCACCGGGTGGAATGACCTTGGCCAGATCCTGGCAACCTTCCACGCGCAGGCGCAGCAGCACACGATCCACCGACTGGTCGCTGCTATAGGGCTGTGCCAGCACGCCGGTAGGCATGCCCAGCTGCACGCTACGGGTGTAGAACTCGGCAGCCGCGGGTGCAACGACGGTGGCGGGCAACGGCAGTGGCTGGGACACCATGCTGCCGGCGCAGTTTGGAGCGGCGTAGGCAGCGGGGATCAGAGCGAGACAGAGCAGTCCTGCCGTAGCGGTACGCAGCATCGGGTTCTTCCAAGTATGAGTGTGGTGTTGACGCGGCGAGTGTAGGCAGCGATGAACGCTGTTTCAACAGGAACCGTGCATGGATGGCAACACAGACAGGATCGGCAGCGCTTGAGCGCGCTTTTCCCGAGCCTGCATAGACAAAACCCGGCACGAGGCCGGGTTTTGTCTGCAACAAAGCTAGCGGTCCGATTAGTTCTGGACGTTCAGCTCGGTACGACGGTTCTTCGCACGACCTTCCGGATTGTCGGAACCATCCGGGTTGGTGTTCGGAGCAATCGGACGGCTCTCGCCGTAGCCGATCGGGCCGACCAGACGCGACGCATCGACGCCGTTCTTGGTCAGGTAGTCGTACACGGTGGTCGCACGACGCTCGGACAGCTTCTGGTTGTACGCGTCGGTACCCTTCGAGTCGGTGTGACCGGCAACCTCGACCTTCAGGTCGGGGTAGCGCTTCAGGATCTCGGTCGCTTCGCTCAGGATCGAAACGGCATCCGGACGCAGGGTCGACTTGTTGAAGTCGAAGTTCACGCCCTTCAGGTCGATCGAGACAGGAACCGGGCAACCGTCCGGACCGATGGTCTGGCCAGGCTGCGAGTTCGGGCACTTGTCGTCGCAGTTGTTGACGCCGTCACCGTCGTCATCCAGATCGGCGCAGCTCGGCGCAACCGGAGCCGGAGCCGGCGGCGGAGCGGTCGACGGAGCCGGTCCCAACGGGATCACGACGCCGACCGAAGCCAGCACGTCGCCGAACCAGTCTTCCTGCGGAGCAGCAACGCTCTGGTCGTTGAAGTCAGCGCGGTAGGCCAACTCGGCACGCACGGCAACGCGCTTGTCGAAGGTGGTCTGCAGACCGACACCAGCCTTGGCGGCAAAGTTGCCGTCCTTCTGCTGGCCCGGCGAAACCGGGTTCGGGGTCGCGTCGAATTCTTCTTCCGAACGCTGGTAGCCCAGACCGAACAGCAGGTAGGGGTTCCAGCCGCGGCCTTCCTGGATGAAGTGGCGACGCAGGTCGAACGAGATGCCGTACTGGCTCCAGTTCAGATCCTGGTTGGCATCGAAGTTCGGGTTCTGATAGTTCAGCTCACCGTCGATCGACCAGTTCGGGCTGACGAACTTGCCCAGACCCAGGGTGACGAACGGGGCATCATTGGTCAGGCGATCGCTGTCCTGGAAGTTGAAGCCAGCGCTACCGGTCAGGTACCAACGGTCGTCGAACTCCTGCGCGGAAGCAGCCTGGGCAACTGCCAGACCGCCGAGCAACGCGGCAGTGAGAATTTTCTTGTTCATTTATACAGCTCCTTCTTTGGGAGATAAAACCGATAGAGGCGTTGTGCTTGGTAAAGATGCTCGTCACATCCAGAGCCATCGGGGCGCAGATTAAGCCGGCCTCGGTGAAGATCGCGTTAACGGTCATATAACATGTGAAAGCAATCACCAGGTCCCGCAACGCCAAGCAATACTACGTATACAGCTTCATGAAGGAAAGGACCGGGGGCCCAATTCGAATAGCGCGCCTGCATGAACGGCAGCCCAATTAAGTCACTTGAATACGGTTCCGTGCTGACTGGTTTTCAGCGTTCCAGGTTGCCTTGAAAACTACATTGGTGAACGCCAAGCCCTGTCCGAGCTGAATTGTGGGGTGGATGGTTGCAGGCGACTTGCCCCACAACGCACCCTGAACCTCCCGCTCAGGAGCGCTCCAATGAAAGCTGTCGCCCTCACCCGCCATCTTCCGATCAACGATCCCGAATCGCTGCTTGACATGGAACTTCCGGCACCTGCGGCGCCGTCGGGGTATGACTTATTGGTGCGGGTGGAGGCGATCTCCGTGAACCCGGTCGATACGAAGGTGCGCGCGCCCAAGCCGCAGCCCCTGCAGGCGCCGAAGGTCCTGGGTTACGACGCAGCCGGAGTGATCGAGGCGGTCGGCCCGGAGGTCACCGCCTTCGCGGTCGGCGACGAGGTCTACTATGCCGGCGATATCGGGCGGCCGGGCAGCAATGCGCAGTATCAGTTGGTGGACGCCCGCATTGCCGGATGCAAACCGACCTCGCTCAGCTTCGCGCAGGCGGCCGCGCTGCCGCTGACCACCCTGACGGCGTGGGAGCTGCTGTTCCAGCGCATGCCCTTTTCATTCGACGGTGCACGCAATCGCGGCAGGCATCTGCTCATCATCGGCGGCGCGGGTGGCGTGGGCTCCATCGCGATCCAGCTGGCGCGGCATGCCGGGTTCACGGTGATTGCCACCGCCTCGCGCCCGGAGAGCATCGAATGGGTTCGCCAAATGGGCGCCCACCACGTGATCGATCATCACCAACCGCTGCAGCCGCAACTGCAGGCGCTGGGGCTGGAAACGGTGGACGCGGCGCTCAATCTGGCCGACACCGACCGCTACTGGCAGCCACTGGGCGAAGTGCTGGCGCCACAGGGCCATGTGGGCCTGATCGTGGAGCCGCGCGGGCCGTTGTCGATCGGCGACCCATACAAATCCAAGTGCATTGGCATCCATTGGGAGCTGATGTTCACGCGCGCGCGCTACGCGACCGAGGACATGGTCGAGCAGCACCGCATCCTCAACCGGGCGGCCAGCCTGATCGATGCCGGCGAGCTGCGCACCACGCATACCGAGACGCTGTCGCCGATCAATGCGCAGCAGCTGCGCGAGGCGCACCGTCGACTGGAAAGCGGCAGCACTATCGGTAAGCTGGTGCTGGCCGGCTGGTAAGGCGGCGGTCTGGCTCAGGTCGCCGCCGCGATGCATGGATGCGCGCAGCGCCTGCGTATCGGCGCGCGCCCGTGCGGGCGGCAGCGAAGGCGTGTGTTGCCGGCCGGGCGTCTCCGGCATCGGCAGGGCCGCTGCATGCGTCAGGACTTGCCGCCAGGCCGGTTTGCCGGCATCGTGCGCAATCCGTACGCCAGCGTATCCACATCATGTCGCCCGCCACCGGTCCCTCCGCCTTGTCTTTCCCGCACCTGTTCACCCCGCTCGATCTGGGCTTCACGCAACTGCGTAATCGCGTCCTGATGGGCTCGATGCACACGGGCCTGGAAGACCGTGCGCGCGACTTCCCCAAGCTGGCGGCGTATTTCGCAGAGCGCGCCGCCGGTGGCGTGGGCCTGATCGTGACCGGTGGGTTTTCGCCGAATGTGGTGGGCTGGCTCAAGCCGTTCGGCGGCAAGTTATCGTGGCCTTGGGAGGTACGCCCGCATCGCCAGGTCACCCGCGCAGTTCACGAACACGGCGCCAAGATCTGCCTGCAACTGCTGCACGCCGGGCGCTACGCGTACCACCCGCTGTCGGTTGCGCCATCCAGGCTCAAGGCACCGATCAACCCGTTCACTCCGCGCGCCTTGTCGGCCGGCGCAGTGGACCGGCAGGTCGCCGCCTATGCGCGTGCCGCGCGGCTGGCGCGCGAAGCGGGCTACGACGGGGTCGAGGTCATGGGCTCGGAAGGCTATCTGATCAACGAATTCACCGCCGCGCGCACCAATCGGCGCCGCGACACCTGGGGCGGCGATGCGAGCAAGCGCATGCGCTTTGCGGTGGAGATCGTGCGGCGCATCCGCGAGGCCTGTGGGCCGGACTTCATCATTATCTACCGGCTGTCGCTGGTGGATCTGGTCGAAGACGGCAACCAGTGGCAGGAAATCCTGGCCCAGGCGCAGGCGATCGAAGCGGCCGGCGCAACCATCATCAATTCCGGTATCGGCTGGCACGAAGCGCGCATTCCCACCATCGCCACCTCGGTGCCGCGCGCTGCGTTTGCCGGGGTCACTGCCAAACTCAAGCCGCATCTGCGCATTCCGGTGGTGGCAACCAACCGCATCAACATGCCGGAGGTGGCCGAGCGCATCCTGGCCGACGGTGCCGCAGACATGGTGTCGCTGGCGCGGCCGCTGCTGGCCGACCCGCAGTGGACCAACAAGGCGCGCGCCGGGCAGTCGCATACCATCAATACGTGCATTGCCTGTAACCAGGCCTGCCTGGATCACGTGTTCGACAACAAGCTGGCCAGCTGCCTGGTCAACCCGCGTGCCGCACACGAGACCGAACTGAACTACACCCCGACTGCCACGCCCAAGCGCATTGCCGTGGTCGGTGCCGGCCCGGCCGGTCTGGCCTGCGCGACGGTGGCGGCAGAACGCGGGCATCGGGTGACCTTGTTCGATGCAAGCGATGCGATTGGCGGGCAATTCAATGTCGCCAGGCGCATTCCGGGCAAGGAAGAGTTCAACGAGACCTTGCGTTATTTCGGCCATCGCATCGAAGCGACCGGCGTGCAGCTGCGTTTGAACACCCCGGTGCAGGCGGCCGATCTGAAAGACTTCGACGAAGTCGTGCTGGCAACCGGCATCAAGCCGCGCAAGGTGGATTTCCCCGGTGCCGATCATCCGATGGTGGTGAGCTACCTCGACGTGGTGCTGGGCCGCCACGTAGCCGCCGACAAGGTGGCCATCATCGGTGCCGGCGGAATTGGCTTTGATGTCGGCGAGTTTCTGGTGCACACGGGTGAATCGCCTTCGCTGGATCCGCAGCGCTGGATGACCGAATGGGGCGTCGACCCGAGCTTCGAAGCGCGCGGTGCGTTGACCAAACCGCAACCCGAGCGTGCCGCTCGTCAGGTCTGGCTGTTGCAGCGCAGCCCCGGCAAGCCCGGTGGACGCCTGGGCAAGACCACTGGCTGGATCCACCGCGCGACGCTCAAGGCCAAGGGCGTCAAGATGCTCGGCGGCGTGGAATATCTGGGCGTGGACGATGCCGGCCTGCGCATTCGCGTGGAAGGCAGCGAACAGCTGCTGGATGTCGGTACGGTGGTGGTGTGCGCCGGGCAGGAGCCGCGTCGCGAATTGCTGACCGCGCTGCAAGCCAACGGCCGGCAGCCGCATTTGATCGGCGGCGCGGATGTGGCGGCCGAACTGGATGCCAAGCGTGCGATCAACCAGGCAAGTCGGCTGGCCGCGACCCTGTAACGGATTTTCCAGGACGGCGTCACGACGACGCCGTCGTTGCGTTCGGGGCCTGGCTGCACGACTGCCGTGCATGCAGCGTTACCGACGTCGCCATGCATGCGGATGTGGTGGCATGCCACGCCGATTCTCTTTCTTGCCGTGCGGACCGGCGATAAGTGCCGCATGCATCGTTACCGCACGCATTACCGCCTGTCGCATTGCGCGCCTACGCGGCAGCGCATCTCGACACGGGCCTGTGTGGTAGAGGCGCGGGCACTTCGCGCACCTAAAACGCGCTCAGGTCACCGCTTGCTGCCTGCATTGTCGATTCGCAATCACCGCTACAGCATCAGCGTGCGCCTGTGGGATGCGATCACACCGCGTGTCTTATCGCATCGACAGAGATTTTCGCAACGTGCATGCACGTTTCTGACGACAGTGCGTGCTGCACTGATTGCAGCACCTGGCGTATCAACGCCCCCTTCGCTTTGGCATCCATTGGTCTTAGAGCTTTTGTATCTGACACTTCTGCACTTGAGCATCTTTGCGCTCTTGCGCTCTTGCGCTCTTGAACATGCGACCGCGCAAACATCGCAACGCAATAAGACACATCACTGGCGCATCGAATGCTCGACGAGCTTTCGAAACATCGCTACGTAGCCTCCGAACATCATGCGACGACGGCTATCACGTCGTGATGGCAGATAGCTTTCGCTGCAACAGCTAGCTGTCTGTACTGCTTTTGATGGCGTGATCAGCGAGATGCGTCAAGACTGCGCATCCACGCAAAAGAGATGCATAAAGCGCCAGTGCTGCAACACACACACCGCTGCAGCTCGGACGCTAGCACTTTCGCCATCCAGTGCATCTGCGCGACGCCCGTCTTTCTCGCGCCCCCTTGATCGATGTACGAAACCGAATTACGCAGCCCCGGTCGAGAGCACAACCACGCGTGACGAGTGCGTGTATGAAATTTGCTTTATCAGGAACGCGGTTTTTGGCCACCAGGCCATCATCGGAACCGACACGCACTGCCGCAGCGCGCGCGATGTGGCAAATAATTCATGCAACACAACAGTCGCTTTCAACACTGCGACGCAGATTCGATGTTGCGATGCACGCTAGGCTGTTTCGCAGCGCGATGCACTGCGGGCAATCAGAATCGTCAACCCCTCTCATTCAGCCGCGATTGTGTGATCGACGCCTACCTTGCGCCAACTTTTTGACCCGCCGCATTTGGTGGGCGCCTTCGGCAGATGGTCTTTCGCCGAAGCATTTGGCGACCGGTGGCAGGTCGCCTCCCCATGACGCCAAGCCCTCTGCACTGGTGCATCCACATTGGATGCTCTGCGGACCGGCCCATACGGAGCAAGGAGTTCTATGAAACTTGTTTGGATACTCTGGCTGTCGCATGTGTTGCCGCAGCCAGCTGCAGATTCGCTGTGTTTGAGCACGACCGTCTATCTGGAAGCGCGCGACCAGACCTTGCGTGGCCAGCAGGCCGTTGCAGAAGTTGCATTGCGTCGCCTGGATAGCGGTTTGTGGGGCGACTCGATGTGTCAGGTGGTCACTGCACGCAAGCAGTTCGCGCCGACGATCGTGGCGCCAGGCACGCAGCTGAAGAACGACGATGCCTGGAACAAGGCATTGGGCGTGGCACTGGCGGCGCAGCGCAACTGGGCATTGCCAGTTGGCCAACGCAAAGAGATCGTGCCGGGCGCCAGTCACTTTGCCGCAAGCGCAATCGCGAGCCCTAGCTGGCGTAATGCCTATCAGGTGGCCACCATCGGCGACCACACGTTCTATCGCGTGCAATCGCTGCGCCCGCGCAACGCGTCCTGAGCGCGCAGTGTCGCGGCATCTCTGAGCGTCATACGTCGCTGAGGTCATTGATTATCGAGATGCAGTGCCGATGCGTTGACGCGTCTTAAGGCGTCCATCTCGAGACACTCATGCGTCGCAGTACAACGGACACGCCGCACGCCTGGCGATCGACCGGCGCGGCAGAAAGCCGTATCAGGCACCGACTCGCTTTCCGCACCCTGACGGGTTGCAAAGAAGACCCTGACCACGCCAAGGCCGCTGCCGCGACTTGCCGCGCTGGCTAGCTTGGCAGTGTCCTTCGTATCGGCATAACACCAACTTCAGCGACCAACGGGCCAATGGGCCAATGGCGACATCCTACTCAAGCCCCCGATACCCGCTGCGCGCTCCACACGGCATCGCCTGCCCGCTAAGCTTGGGTCTTCATTTTCGCGTGGATCGTCCATGAAGCTGTATACCAAGCCCGGCGCTTGTTCGCTGGCAGATCACATCGTGTTGCGTTGGTCGGGGCTGCCGTTCGACCTGAGTGTGGTCGATGCGGCGACGATGAAATCTCCCGAGTATCTGCGTCTGAATCCAGCAGGCGCCGTGCCATTGCTGCTGGTCGACGATTGGGCACTGACCCAGAATGCAGCCATCCTCAATTACATCGCCGACATCGCACCACTTACCGGCCTATCCGGCGATGGCACCGCGCGCAGCCGTGCCGAAATCAATCGTTGGATCGCCTTCGTCAATGCCGACGTGCACCCCACTTTCAAGCCGATCTTCGGTAGCACCGCGTATCTGCAAGACCCGGCGCTGATTGCGCGCAGCCAGGACGATGCGCGCGTCAAATTGCGCACGCTGTACGCGCGCGTCGATGCGCATCTGCAAGGTCGTACCTGGCTTGCCAGCGACAGCCACACCGGTGCCGATGCGTATTTGTTCGTCACCTTGCTGTGGGCGCAGAAAGTCGCGGTGAATCTGGATGGCTTGAACGCACTGCAGGCGTTCGTGCAACGCATGCTGGCCGATGCCGATGTGCAGGCTGCACTCAAGGCCGAAGGTCTGGCCTGACAGCGCAGGCGTCTGCGACACGACGCGCAATAAAAGAACGCCGGGCAATGCCCGGCGTTTTCATGACTGCAGTGATCGAACAACTCAGCCCAGCAGATGCGCCACGCCGCTGCGCTCTTCTTCCAGCTCGGCCAGGGTCTTGTCGATGTACTTCTGGCTGAAGTCGTCGATCGGCAGATCCTTGACGATGGTGTACTTGCCATTTTCGGTGGTGACCGGGAAGCCGAACATCACGCCTTCCGGAATGCCGTAGGAGCCGTCCGACGGCACGCCCATCGTCACCCACTTGCCGTTGGTGCCCAGCACCCAGTCACGGATGTGGTCGATGGCGGCATTGGCGGCGGAGGCAGCCGAGGACAGGCCACGCGCTTCGATGATCGCTGCGCCGCGCTTGCCCACCGTCGGGATGAACGTGGAAGCGTTCCACTCCTGATCGTTGATCGTATCGCCGATGGAGGCGCCATCGGCGGTGGCGAAACGATAATCCGGGTACATGGTCGGGCTGTGGTTACCCCACACCACCAGCTTCTCGATGCCGGCCACCGGCTTGCCGAGCTTGGCCGAGAGCTGGCTCAGCGCACGGTTGTGGTCCAGGCGCAGCATGGCGGTGAAATTCTTCGGGTCCAGGTCCGGCGCCGACTTCATGGCGATGTAGGCGTTGGTGTTGGCCGGGTTGCCGACCACCAGCACCTTCACGTCGCGCTTGGCGACCTTGTTCAGGGCCGCGCCCTGTGCGGTGAAGATCTCCGCATTGGCCAGCAGCAGGTCCTTGCGCTCCATGCCCGGGCCGCGCGGACGCGAACCGACCAGCAGGGCGACGTCGACGTCCTTGAAGGCCACTTCGGCGTCGTCGGTACCGACCATGCCGGCCAGCAGCGGGAACGCGCAGTCTTCCAGCTCCATCATCACGCCCTTGAGGGCGGCCTGGGCCTTCTCAATCGGCAGTTCAAGCAACTGCAGAATGACCGGCTGGTCCTTGCCCAGCATTTCGCCGGAAGCGATGCGGAACAGCAGGGCATAGCCGATCTGGCCGGCGGCGCCGGTCACAGCAACACGAACAGGTGCTTTCATGGGGTGTTTCCTCTGCTAAAAAACGTTGGTGGGGGTCGCACGCTGGCGGGGCGCAAGGCCGGGCGGCGCGCATTGACAAGCGAACGGCCGCACATGGCGGCCGTTCGACGGGATGCGATCAGGCGGCGAGGATCTTGTTCCACTCCGCAACGCGGTCGGCCTTGGCGGCCAGCACGGCGTCGGTGTCGCCTTCGATGGTGAGCGTCTTGATGGTGTCGCCCTGGGCAACGCTATCGACCACGTCCAGGCCCTGGGTGACCTTGCCGAACACGGTGTGCTTGCCGTCCAGCCACGGAGTGGCGGTGTGGGTGATGAAGAACTGGCTGCCGTTGGTGTTCGGGCCGGCATTGGCCATGGACAGCACGCCGCGCTCGTGACCGACGCCATTGTTGGCCTCGTCTTCGAAACGGTAGCCCGGGCCGCCGCGGCCGGAACCTTCGGGGCAACCGCCCTGGATCATGAAGTCGGCGATGACGCGGTGGAAGCTCAGACCGTTGTAGAAGCCGCGCTTGGCCAGGTTAACGAAGTTGGCAACCGTCAGCGGGGCCTTGTCCGGGTACAGCTCGACGACGATCGGGCCGCGGGAGGTATCGAAAGTGGCGATCAGGGACATAGAAATCCTTGCAGGTTCTGGGGTGATCAATAGCCCGCTAGGATACACCCGGGTGCGTGGCCGGCCGTATGGGTACGACCATCGTCCAACGCTCCCGCCTGCCACGGACCCGGCCCGTCACGCCCGCTGAATGGGCGATCTGAATCGACTCAGGGCAATCGGCAACGGCAGCGCAACGAAACCGCTATAATGTCGGGCTTACCTCATCTCAAGACTGGCGCCAGACAGGGGCCCTTTCCGCATGTCTATCGAAAAACTCCGCAATATCGCCATCGTCGCGCACGTCGACCATGGCAAGACCACCCTCGTCGACTGCCTGCTGAAGCAGTCCGGCACCCTGTCCGAACGCACCGTGTTGGCTGAGCGCGTGATGGACAGCAACGACCAGGAAAAGGAACGTGGCATCACGATCCTGGCCAAGAACACCGCCATCACCTGGCAGGGCAACCGCATCAATATCGTCGACACCCCCGGACACGCCGACTTCGGTGGCGAAGTCGAGCGCGTGCTGTCGATGGTGGACTCGGTGCTGATCCTGGTCGACGCGATGGACGGCCCGATGCCGCAGACCCGCTTCGTGACCCAGAAGGCCTTTGCGATGGGCTTCAAGCCGATCGTGGTGGTCAACAAGATCGACCGTCCCGGCGCACGCCCTGACTGGGTGATCGACCAGGTGTTCGACCTGTTCGACAAGCTCGGCGCCACCGACGAGCAGCTGGATTTCCCGATCGTCTACACCTCCGCACTGAACGGCTACGCAAGCCTGGATTCGGACGTGCGCGAAGGCGACATGACTCCGCTGTACGAAGCGATCATGCAGCACGTGTCGGCCCCGGACGTTGACCCGGACGGCCCGTTCCAGATGCGCATCAGCCAGCTGGACTACAACAACTTCGTCGGCGTGATCGGCATCGGCCGCATCCAGCGCGGCACCCTGAAGAAGAACATGCCGGTCAGCGTGATCGACCGCGAAGGCAAGAAGCGCCAGGGCAAAGTGCTGCAGGTGCTGGGCTTCCTGGGCCTGGAGCGTATCGAGCAGGACACCGCCGAGGCCGGTGACATCGTGGCCATCTCCGGCATCCAGGAACTGACCATCTCCGACACCGTGTGCGCGCTCGATCATCCCGAAGCGCTGCCGGCGCTGACCGTGGACGAGCCCACCATCTCGATGACCTTCCAGGTCAACAACTCGCCGTTCGCCGGTAACAAGGACCTGTCCGGCGGCAAGTTCCTGACCAGCCGCCAGCTGCGCGACCGTCTGGACCGCGAGAAGGTGCACAACGTGGCGCTGAAGGTCGAGGAAGGCTCGGACGCCGACAAATTCCTGGTCTCCGGCCGTGGCGAGCTGCACCTGTCGGTGCTGATCGAAAACATGCGTCGTGAAGGCTACGAACTGGCCGTGTCGCGTCCGGAAGTGATCATCAAGGAAATCGACGGCAAGCTGATGGAGCCGATCGAACAGCTGGTGGTGGACATCGAAGAACAGCACCAGGGCGGCGTGATGGAAAAGCTGGGCACCCGCAAGGGCCAGCTGAAGAACATGGAACCCGACGGCAAGGGCCGCGTGCGTCTGGATTACATGATCCCGGCGCGTGGCCTGATCGGCTTCCAGAACGAATTCCGCACCCTGACCCAGGGCTCGGGCCTGCTGTTCCACGTGTTCGACCACTACGGTCCGAAGGAACAGGGCGCGATCGCCAAGCGCCAGAACGGCGTGATGATTGCCAATGCACCGGGCGCAACGCCGGCCTATGCACTGGGACCGCTGGAAGAGCGTGGCCGCCTGTTCGCCGCCGAAGGCGACAACGTGTACGAAGGCCAGCTGGTCGGCATCCATTCCAAGGACAACGACCTGACCGTCAACGCGATCAAGACCAAGCCGCTGACCAACATGCGCGCCTCGGGCAAGGACGATGCGATCAAGCTGACCCCGGCGATCAAGTACACGCTGGAACAGGCGCTGGACTTCATCGAGGACGACGAGCTGGTGGAAGTCACCCCGAAGGAAATCCGCCTGCGCAAGAAGTTCCTGACCGAGAGCGACCGCAAGCGTGCTGGCCGTTCGGGCTGAGTTGTTGAGCTGACGCGTGAGTGACAAACCCTATAGCCCGGATCCGCGCGCGCATCCGGGACTGCATGTGATCGCCTTGCTTGAGGCGGTCAAGGGGACGCTTGCGCTGTTGGCGGCGACGGGCCTGGAAATTCTGGGCCCGCTCCCGCTGCAAAACGCGGTCATCACCCTGATCCGCCGCTTCAATTTGGACCCCGACCACGGCGCACTGCCGTCGTTGCTCAAGACCATCAGTCCCGATGCAGTGCATCTGGCCGCTGCCGCCATGCTGGCCTATGGCCTGCTGCATGTGGTGGAAGCCTGGGGTCTGTGGCGTGCCAAGGCGTGGGCCTCGGTGCTGGGCTGCCTGTCGGCGGCCATCTATCTGCCTTTCGATATCTACGCCATCGTGCGTCATCCCGGCTGGACCGCCTGGGGCGTGCTGGCGATCAACCTGCTGGTGGTCGGCGTGCTGGCACGCGACCTGGTGCGACGCCGCCGTCGCTGAGCCTGCCTACCCGTTGGCGGGCACGTCCTCCGTTGTCACCCCGACGCAGCGCCGTTAGCCTGCGACTTCTCCCCGGGGACGACCATTCATGCGATCCATCACTTTGTCTTTCGCGCTGCTGGCAGCGCTATGTGGCTGTGCGCATGCCGATGACGCGTCGCGCGCGGCGACCGCTACTCCCAGCGATTCCACCGCCACCCCCATCGATCTGGCCGAGGCCGACGTGGCCGGCCTGCAGGCGCGCATGGCCAGCGGCCAGAGCAGCAGCCTGCAACTGACGCGCGCGTATCTGCAGCGTATTGCCAGCATCGATCGCGCCGGCCCCAGGCTCAACGCGGTGATCGAACTCAATCCGCAGGCCGAAGCCGACGCCCGCGCCCTGGATGCCGAACGCAAAGCCGGCCATGTGCGTGGGCCGCTGCACGGCATCCCGGTACTGCTCAAGGACAATATCGACGCGCTGCCGATGGTCAACAGCGCCGGCTCGCTGGCGTTGGCCGAGTTCCGTCCCGACCGCGACGCGTTCGTGGTGCAGCGCCTGCGCGCTGCCGGTGCGGTGATCCTGGGCAAGACCAACCTCAGCGAATGGGCCAATTTCCGCTCCACCCAATCCAGTTCCGGCTGGAGCGGACGCGGGGGGCTCACGCGCAATCCGTATGCGCTGGATCGTAATCCCTGCGGCTCCAGTGCCGGCACCGGTGCGGCCATCGCGGCCAGCCTGGCCACCGTCGGCATCGGTACCGAAACCGATGGCAGCATTACCTGTCCGGCATCGGTCAACGGCCTGGTCGGGCTCAAGCCGACGGTTGGCCTGGTCAGTCGCGACGGCATCATCCCGATTTCCACCAGCCAGGACACCGCCGGCCCGATGACGCGCAGCGTCGCCGATGCGGCTGCAGTGCTGCAGGCCATCGCCGCCCCCGACCCGCAGGACCCCGCCACTGCCAAGGCACCGGCGGCCAGCGCCGATTATCTCGCCCACCTGAAACCCGACAGCCTGCGTGGCGCGCGCCTGGGCCTGTTGCGCAATCCGCTCCGCGAGGACCCGGCGATCGCCGCAGCGCTCGACCGCGCCGTGCAGACGCTGCGTGCGGCAGGCGCCACCGTGGTTGAGACCGCCCTGGTCACCGATGGCAAGTGGGACGCGGCCGAGCAGATGGTCTTATTGGTCGAATTCAAGGCCGGCTTGAATGCGTATCTGCAAAACCACCACGCGCCCGTGTCGACCCTGCAGCAGTTGATTGCGTTCAATCGCAACCATGCGCAGCGCGAGATGCCGTACTTCGGGCAGGAGCTGTTCGAACAGGCGCAGGCAGCGCCCGGTCTCGATGATGCGGGGTATCTGAGCGCGCGCGCCAACGCCAAGCGGTTGGCCGGGCCGGAAGGCATCGACGCAGCCTTGAAGGCAGATCGCCTGGATGCCTTGATCGTGCCCACCACCGGCGCGGCGTGGACCACCACGCTCGGCAAGGGCGACAGCTTCCCCGGCGCCGGCTATGGTGCCGCTGCAGTGGCCGGCTATCCAAGCCTGAGCGTGCCGATGGGACAGGCCCAGGGCTTGCCACTCGGCCTGTTGTTCATGGGCACGGCCTGGAGCGAGCCGCGCCTGATCGAGCTGGCGTATGCGTACGAGCAACGCAGCCATGCGCGCTTTACGCCTGGCTATGCGCCCAGTGCGCCGGCTGCGCCAGGTCCGGCAACGTCAGGCGCGACACCCGTCGCGCCGGCGCCGGGGTCGCGCCAGCATGATTGACCGCCGTGACGCCTGGCGCCCCAGAGGAAGAACCGGCCCGGCGGGTGCCTGTGCAAATGCCTGCCGAACCCATGTCATGCCGGCAGTTAGCGCAATACCACCCGAAAAAAGCAGCTACAAAACGTAGCGAACGTCGTCAGGTGGGCGTGGCCGGCGCCCTCGGAACCGCATGTACGAGTAGTCAATGCCGGTCCGGACACGGCCGCACCCGCTTGGCGGCAATGCAGTCATTTTCTTGGCCGCGCTAGATGCTGGCCGCAGGCTCGCCGTCTTCGGCGCCCGGCGAACGCACGCTCTCCTGCGCAATCGGCTCGGCAGGACGTGATGGCGGCCTTTCCTGCGTGGCGATTTCGGCGCGCAGCCTCGGCAATGCATACGCATGCTCGCGCGTCAGGAAATCGATCATGCGTTCGCGCACCAGGCAGCGCAGATCGAAGGCATCGCCGGAATTGCGCGCGCTTACCAGCAGTCGCACCTGGATGGTGTTGTCGCTGGTGTCGGTAATCTGGGTCACGCACACGCGGCCGTCCCATAGCGGCTCGCTGTGGCAGATGCGCTCCAGCTCCGCACGTACCGCTGCAATCGGCGTGCGGTAATCCAGCCAAAGGAACGCGGTGCCGAGCAGGTCGGCGCTGCTGCGTGTCCAGTTCTGAAACGGGTTTTCGATCCACCACGTCAGCGGCACCACCATGCGGCGCTCGTCCCAGATCCGCACCACCACGTACGAGCTACCGATCTCTTCGATGCGGCCCCACTCGCCTTCCACGATCACCACATCGTCCAGGCGAATCGGTTGGGTCAGTGCAATCTGCAGGCCGGCGATCAGGTTGCCGAATACCGGCTTGGCCGCGATACCGGCCACCAGCCCGATGATGCCGGCCGACGCCAGCAAGGTCTTGCCGATCTGGCGCACCTGCGGGAAGGTCAGCAGCACCACCGAAATGCCGAGCAAGATCACCGTGCCCATCAGCACGCGGCTCAGCACCCGCGTCTGGGTCTGGATGCGCCGTGCGGTGAGGTTGTCCGACACCTCGATCGGGTTGCTGCGCAAGATCGCCGCTTCGCCGGCGGCCACCGCGCGTACCAGCAACCAGGTGACGCAGCCGACGATTCCCAGATGCAGCAGATGCTGTACCGCTGCCAGCGCCTTGCCGGCCAATGGGGTCGCTTCGGTGGCGATCCCCAGAAACAACAGCGGCAGGATAAACGCCGCCGGCAGCGTGATCACGCGAATGATGCGCGCACGGCGGTAGTCGCGACCCTGCATGCGGCGAAACAGCCACAGCATCAACGACCAGGTGACGATGCCCGCCAACAGCGAGGCACCGAGCGGGATTGCGTATTCGCGGATGACGTTCCAATCGGCAGTCAAACCGTTCCTCCTGTGGGGGGAAAGAGGGATGGCTGCTAGAGCATGCCGCACGCGGCATGAGCATCACGTCATGCGCACACGCCACTCATGCGCCCAGCGGCTGCGAGGCCACCTGTTGTTGCTTGCGCACGATCGCCATCGCAATTTCCAGCGACTGTTCGTAGTTCAGACGCGGATCCACGCTGGAGCGATACGCCCGCTCCAGATCGCGCTCGGTGAGTTCGCGCGCACCGCCGGTGCATTCGGTGACATCTTCGCCGGTGAGTTCCAGATGCACGCCGCCCAGCCGCGTGCCGGCGGCCGCGTGCAGATCGAACGAGGTCTCCACTTCGTTGCGGATATTGTCGAAACGCCGCGTCTTATAGCCATTTCCGGTGCTTTCGGTATTGCCATGCATCGCATCGCAGACCCACAGCACCCGCCGCCCGTCGCGCTTGACCGCGTCCAGCAGCGGCGGCAGTTTGTCGGCGATCTGCGCTGCGCCCATGCGATGGATGAAGCTCAAACGCCCGGGTTCGTCCTCAGGATTGAGCACATCGATCAGGCGCAGCAGCTGGTCCGGCTGCACCGACGGCCCCACCTTGATCGCGATCGGGTTGCGCACGCCACGCAGGTATTCCACGTGCGCGCCATCCAGCGCGGCCGTCCGCATCCCGATCCACGGGTAATGCGTGCTGAGATTGAACCAGCCCCATTGACGCGGCACCTGCCGGGTCAGGCCTTCTTCGTACGGCAGCAACAAGGCCTCGTGCGAGGTGTAGAAATCGATGCGATTGAGGTTGTACACCTCCGCCCCGGACAGCGTTTCCATGAAGCGCACGGCGTCGCCGATCGAGGCAACCATCTTTTGGTAGTCCGCCGCCAGCGGCGAATAGCCCACCCAATCCAGATTCCAGTATTCGGGGTGATGCAGGTCGGCAAAGCCACCGTCGATCAACGCACGCACGAAGTTCATCGTCATTGCCGAGCGCGAATGCGCGGTGATCATGCGACGCGGATCGGGCACGCGCGCGGCCTCGGTGAAGGCCGGCGCATTGATCACATCGCCGCGATAGCTCGGCAAGGTCACGCCATCGCGCGTTTCGGTATCGGCCGAGCGCGGCTTGGCGTATTGCCCGGCAAAGCGACCCACCCGCACCACCGGCAGATGCAGGCCGTGCACCAGCACCAGGCTCATTTGCAGCAGCACCTTCAACCGGTTGGAGATGGTGCCCGATTCGCAATCGCTGAAATTCTCAGCGCAATCGCCACCCTGCAGCAGGAAGCGCTTGCCTTCCTGCGCTTCCGCCAGCTGGCGCTTGAGCGCAAAGATTTCCCACGAGGTCACCAGCGGCGGCAGCCGCCCCAACTCGTGCATGGCCGCCTGCAGCGCGTTTTCATCCGGGTACACCGGCAGCTGCAATGCAGGTTTGCCGCGCCAGCTGTCCGGCGCCCACGCTGCGGCGGCGGAATCGGTCACGGAAGTGGCAGCGGAAAGATTCATGAGAGGACTCCTAGGCAGCCTGCGATGTTGGCAGAGCCGGAACGCTACGCAAAGCGCCGGGAGGCCAGTGGCTCCGAATTGCCGCCGCGTCGGCCCGAAGTGGCATTCGCGCGCCGGCCCCTTCGACCTGAACAGCAAACAACATCGCCCGTCGAGCCATGACTTTCGACCTACGCTAGCGCTCGCCAAAGCGCTCAACGTTACAAAATAACAACACCCTCCCTCATCCGCCACGCGAAACCGCCATGACTCCTCGCCTTCTGTCTGCCGCCATCACCGTCGCCCTGCTGGCCGCCCCCATCGGTGCGGCGTTTGCCGCCGATGCCGACTCCGAGCGCACGACCGACCTGGATACGGTCAATGTGATCGCCAAGCTCGAGGCGGCACGCAATGCCCTGTCGCCGGACATCGGCAGCAGCCAATTTGCCATCACCGCTGAGGATATCGATCGCCTGCCGCTCGGCGCGGCGACGCCACTCAATCAGGTCCTGCTGCAGGCGCCGGGCGTGGTACAGGATTCCTACGGCGGCATCCACGTGCGCGGCGACCACGCCAACCTGCAGTACCGCATCAACGGCGTGATCATTCCCGAATCCATCTCCGGCTTCGGCCAGAGCCTGGAGCCGCGCATCATCAAGAACCTCAAGCTGCTCGATGGCGCATTGCCGGCACAGTTCGGCGACCGCACCGCTGCGGTGGTCGACATCACCACCAAGAACGGCGCCGAGCTCGGCAATGGCAGCAGCGTCGGCATCACCGCCGGCTCCTACGGCACCATCAACCCCAACGCCTCGCTGTGGGGCAGCAGCGGGCGTTGGAGCTGGTTTGTCAGCGGCGATTACGACCAGAACAAGAATGGCCTGGAAAACCCGGTCGACAGCCTCAACCCCCTCCATGACAAAACCCATCAGGGCAAGGGCTTCGCCGATCTGACCTACCTGGTCAACGAGGACACCCGTCTCAGCCTGCTGGTCGGCTACGCGAACAACCGCTTCCAGATCCCCAACAATCCGGGGCAGACGCCGGCCTTCGATTACCTGGGCACCACCGATTTCGACTCCTCGCGCATGGACGAGAACCAGCTCGAAAACACCCGTTTCGGCACCCTGGCCCTGCAAGGCACGCTCGGCGACACCAACTATCAGCTCTCCGCCGGCCAGCGTTACAGCAGCGTCGCCTTCTCCCCCGACATTGCCGGCGACCTGATCTTCAACGGCATCGCCTCGCAAGTGGACCGCAGCAACCGCGCCAATACCGTGCAGGCGGACTTCGCAACGCCCTGGGGCGGCTCGCACACGCTGCGCTACGGCGTGTACGGCAATTTCGAACACGCCATCGCCAGCAACAATTCGTATGTCTTCCAGGCCAACGACGACGGCAGCCAGAGCAGCAACGTGCCGCTGTTCATTCTCGACGGCAGCCGCTTCCATGCCAGCACCTACGCGCTCTACCTGCAGGACGAGTGGAAGATCGGCGAGGACTGGACCGTCAATTACGGCCTGCGCGGCGACAAGTACAAGGCCTTCGGTACGACCGAAGGTCAGCTCAGCCCGCGCCTGGGCGTCATCTGGCGCGCCAGCGACAGCACCACCCTGCACGCCGGATACGCGCGTTACTTCACCCCGCCGGCCAGCGAGTTGATCTCCACCAGCGACATCGCGCTCTACGACGGCACCACCAATCAGCAGTCGGCCGGTGACGGCCCGACCACGCCACTGAGCGAGCGTAGCGACTACTACGACCTGGGCATCTCGCAAGTGGTCACCGACCATCTGACGCTTGGCCTGGACACCTATTACCGCAAGGCCGACCGGCTTCAGGACGAAGGCCAGTTCGGTGCCGCCTATGTCTATTCGACTTTCAATTACCGCTATGGCCGCATCCGCGGCGCCGAATTCAGCGCCGACTACACCAACGGGCCCGTGACGGCATATTTCAACCTCGCCTACAGCAAGGCCATGGGCAAGCGGGTCATGACCAGCCTGTACAACTTCGATCCGGATGCGCTGGCCTATACCTACGACAACTGGATCCACCTGGATCACGATCAGAAGCTGACCTCGTCCGGCGGCGTCAACTACGCCTTCAGCGAAGGCAGCAAGGTCGGCCTCAACTATCTGTTCGGCAGCGGCCTGCGCACCGATACCGACACGGTGCCAAACGGTGCGTCGCTTCCGTCTTACTTCCAGTTGAATGCCAGCGTCGGCCACGACTTCGACGTCAACACGCATCCGCTGCATGTGCAACTGGCCGCGGTCAATGTCCTCAACCGCAGCTACCAGTTGCGCGATGGCGGCGGCATCGGCGTGTTCGCGCCGCAATGGGCGCCGCGCCGCGGCGTCTATGTGAGCCTGCAGCAGGACTTCTGATTGCGGTGCAAGGCAGCGAATGGACCGGCAGAACCAGCCCATTCGTTGCCGACGTTCGACGACTAAGCCTGCAGCACGGCTGGCCACGCTGCGTACCGCCTGCATGCGGCGGATGCGCATCGTTTGGCGAACGTGTACATATCGGCTTATCGAATCGAGCGGTGCCGCGATCCAACTGCGATCCACCAGCGCTGGCCAGCGGAAAGAGCCAGTGATCAGTCACGCCTTCGATGTCGCTATTGTCACTCACGGTCAACACGCCGCAGACGCATGCGAGCGGCAGCAACGGCTTCCAGTATGCAGGCCAGGAAGCAGAAGCCTCGAGCAAGCGCAGCGCAGGCCGGCCACCTTGCGACGAATCAAGGCGCCTGACCTGCAGCGGATCAGGCGCACTTTTACCCGTCAATTACGCAACAGCGTCGTCTAAGTAAAGCGGCCGTTCCCGTCGCGATGCCCCCCTGCACGCCTACAAGGCTGCCGCAGCGGATTGCAAAGCGCCGGACCTGTTAGTGATGAACCGTACTACGCCGTACCTTGAAGCCCGCATATAAGGCCCACAGCGCCAACCCTACGAACCACACCATGCTCCACATCGGCATGCTCAACCCGAGGAAGCGCCAATCGATATTGCCGCAGTCGCCGGTGCCGGTCAGCACGGTGCGGAACACCTCGAAGGGCCCCATCGTCTCGCTCAGAAAGCTCAACGGCGGCCCGCACGAAGACATCATGTCCTTGGGCCGGATCTGCACCCACACATGCCGCGCAGCGATGCCCATACCCACGCCTGCGGCGATGAAACTCAAGACCCCATAGACCTTGCGCCCGGCGGCGGCACGCGGCCCATGCAGTGCGCCAAGCAGGAAACACACTGCCAGCGCTGCGAAGGCGATCCGTTGGAAGATGCACAGCGGGCAAGGCTCCAGACCCAGATGCAACTGCACATAGATCGCGTAAGCCAGCAATCCTGCGCATGCAAGAAAGCCCAGCAGAAACTGCGCCCGGAAACTCCAACGAAATGGATTCATCGTCACTGCTTGCCTTGGGTCAGGTTGTCGATTATCAGCCATCGCCACGGCCGTGACCACGCATGCCCGAACGGGCGGGCCATCGGGCCAGGCACTGGTGGGATCTTCCGCATCGCGGCGACAACGCGACGAAGACCTGCACGCATTACCCCAGGATCAAGGCCACCGCACCAAACATCCAATCTCAGCGACGCTCGGTGCGCCCTCGGGCACCTGCACGCATCGACCAAGCCGCAGGCGCTTTCGGTGGACGCTCGCTCAGCCGCGCCGCCCCCTCCGGCGCAGCACGCGTCGGCCGACAGATAGAGCCAACAGCGTTCAGCGCCCAACCCGTTCGACCGGCAATAAAAAAGCCCGGCGTGTGCCGGGCTTTTTGAAGAATCTTTACAGAGGCGATCCGATTACTCGGCCACTTCTTCGGCAACGACCGGACGGTCGACCAGCTCGACATACGCCATCGGCGCATTGTCACCGGCACGGAAGCCAGCCTTCAGGATGCGCAGGTAGCCGCCGGGACGGGTCGCGTAACGCGGGCCCAGTTCGACGAACAGCTTGCCCACGGCTTCCTTGTCGCGCAGGCGAGCAAATGCCAGACGACGATTGGCAACGCCATCGACCTTGCCGATGGTGATCAGCGGCTCGGCGACGCGACGCAGTTCCTTGGCCTTCGGCAAGGTGGTCTTGATCAGCTCGTGCTTGAACAGCGAGGCGGCCATATTGCGGAACATGGCTTCGCGGTGTGCGCTGGTGCGGTTGAACTTACGGCCGGATTTCTGGTGACGCATGAGTGTGGTTTCCTAAGGAATATTGAGACTGCTTCAGTGACGTTGTCGCCATCCTGGCGCTGTTGAATGGACTGCGGTTGGTCCGAGCCGGCCGTCCTTTGACCGGATGTCATCGCGGGCTTCGGCCCGTCGATGTAGAAAAACAGCATGGGCGCCCGAAGACGCCCATGCCTTGATGCATTAACCAAGCATGCCGTGCTGGGCGACACCGGCCGGCGGCCAGTTCTCCAGCTTCATGCCCAGAGCGAGGCCGCGCTGGGCCAGCACTTCCTTGATTTCGGTCAGCGACTTCTTGCCCAGATTCGGGGTCTTGAGCAGCTCGACTTCGGTCTTCTGGATCAGATCGCCGATGTAGTAGATGCTCTCGGCCTTCAGGCAGTTGGCCGAACGCACGGTCAGCTCGAGGTCGTCGATCGGGCGCAGCAGCACCGGATCCACACCGCTGGCAGCCGGCTTGGCCGCACCGCGGTCGCGGTGGGTGAAATCGCCGAACACCGACAGCTGATCGCTAAGGATGTCGGCGGCGGTGCGCACGGCTTCCTCGGCATCGATCGTGCCGTTGGTTTCGATATCGATCACCAGCTTGTCGAGGTCGGTGCGCTGTTCAACACGCGCAGCTTCCACGGCGTAGGCAACGCGACGCACGGGCGAGAACGACGCGTCCAGCATCAGACGACCGATGGTGCGGGTCTCTTCGTCCGGACGACGACGCGCAGCAGCCGGCTGATAGCCGAAACCGCGCTCGATCTTCAGGCGCATGTTCAGCGCCGTGTCCTTGGTCAGGTGGCAGATCACGTGGTCGCCGTTGATGATCTCGACGTTGTGATCGGTCCTGATGTCTGCCGCAGTGACCGTACCCGGACCCTGCTTGGACAACGACAGCGTGGCGCTATCGCCACTGTGCATACGAATCGCCACGTCTTTCAGGTTCAGCAGGACGTCGAGCACGTCTTCCTGCAGACCTTCGACCGTGGTGTACTCGTGCAGCACGCCGTCGATCTCGACCTCGGTGATCGCAAAACCGGGGATCGACGACAACAACACACGACGCAGGGCATTGCCCAACGTGTGCCCGTAACCGCGCTCCAAGGGTTCGATCACGACCTTGGCACGGTTGTCGGTAAGACGTTCGATCTGCGGACCACGGGGGCGCAGAACCTGGTTGGCGGTAACCGTCATGTTGCGGGGTCTCCTGCGAACCTCCGGCAGTACCGGAGGTTCTCCAATGTGAATTACTTCGAATACAACTCGACGATCAGCGCTTCGTTGATATCCGAAGGCAGGTCAGCGCGATCCGGAACGGCCTTGAACACGCCGCTGAACTTCTTCGAATCGACTTCAACCCACGACGGCGTCATGTCGTGCTGCTCAGCCACGGTCAGGGCTTCCTGCACGCGGAGCTGCTTCTGTGCCTTTTCCGACAGCGTGATCGCATCGCCGGCCTTGATCTGGTACGAGGCCAGGTTCACCGACTTGCCGTTGACCAGCACGCCACGGTGCGACACCAGCTGGCGCGCAGCCGGACGGGTGACGGCAAAGCCCATGCGATAGCAGACGTTGTCCAGACGGGTTTCCAACAACTGCAGCAGGTTCTCGCCGGTGTTGCCCTTCTTGGTCGAGGCCTTCTTGTAGTAGTTGCGGAACTGACGTTCCAGCAGACCGTAGATACGCTTGACCTTCTGCTTTTCGCGCAGCTGGGTGGCGTAGTCGGAGAGCTTGCCCTTGCGAGCCGCGCCGTGCTGGCCGGGCTTCTGCTCAAGCTTGCACTTGGAGTCCAGCGCACGCGCCGGGCTCTTGAGGGAAAGGTCGGCGCCTTCGCGACGCGCGAGCTTACAGGTAGGACCGATATAACGAGCCATTTCTTATCGCTCCCTTTAGACGCGACGCTTCTTCGGCGGACGGCACCCGTTGTGCGGGATTGGCGTCACGTCGATGATGTTGGTGATCTTGTAGCCCACGTTGTTCAACGAACGCACGGCCGACTCACGGCCCGGACCCGGACCCTTGATACGCACTTCCAGCGACTTCACGCCGTAATCGAGCGCAGCGCGGCCAGCCTTCTCGGCGGCAACCTGGGCAGCGAACGGGGTCGACTTACGCGAACCACGGAAACCGGCGCCGCCGGACGTAGCCCACGACAGTGCATTGCCCTGGCGATCGGTGATGGTGACGATGGTGTTGTTGAACGAAGCGTGGACGTGAGCGACGCCGTCAGTGATGACGCGCTTGATCTTCTTCTTCGTTTTCTTTTCTGCTGGCTTGGCCATGATCTATCCCTTACTTCCTGATCGCCTTGCGCGGACCCTTGCGGGTGCGGGCGTTGGTACGGGTGC
Source organism: Xanthomonas sp. D-99 (assembly GCF_017746145.1). NCBI lineage: Bacteria > Pseudomonadati > Pseudomonadota > Gammaproteobacteria > Lysobacterales > Lysobacteraceae > Xanthomonas > Xanthomonas sp. D-99. Next base: position 87,330 of record NZ_JAGHWU010000023.1, read on the forward strand.
GCTGACCACGCAGCGGGAGACCACGGCGATGACGCAGGCCGCGATAGCAGCCCAGGTCCATCAGTCGCTTGATCGCGATACCGATTTCGCGGCGCAGGTCGCCTTCGACGACATACTTGCCGACTTCGGCGCGCAGGCGCTCGATTTCGGGTTCGGACAGATCACGAATCTTCGTGGTCGAGGTAACGCCTGCGGATTTGCAGAGCTTCTTCGAACGGGTACGGCCGATGCCGTAGATGCTTTGCAACCCGACCCAGACGTGCTTCTGGGCTGGCAGGTTGACGCCTGCAATACGCGCCATGACGCGATTCTCCAACTGAGTGATGGCCCGACAGCGCCCAGGCGCCATCCGGCAGGATGGATCAAAAGTGAACTCGGAATTATAGCAAGGCCTCGGATTGCTTTGAAGCCCGTGGAACCAAAGGTTCCATGGACCCGGCGTGGGGAGTGTGCCCTCGCTCCGGCGCCGGACGGTGTTGATCCAGAAAACCGCTCTGAATCGCCTGTGCTACTCCTGCACAAGACCACCCCGTCACACCCGCGCGCGAGACGTCGCGCGAGCCGCCCTTCTGATCGGAAGATCGTGGCCCGGGAACCAGGCCGTCTTCACGCAATGAAGATCTAGTGTACCACTTAACCGCGCGCAAGACCGCCGCGTGACCCACCCTTCAGGTTGGCCTTCTTCAGCAAGCTCTCATACTGGTGCGACATCAAGTGCGCCTGAATCTGCGCAATGAAGTCCATCACCACCACTACCGCGATCAACAGCGAAGTGCCACCGAAGTGGAACGAGGTACCGAGCTGCGTGCGCATGATTTCCGGCAACAGGCAAACGATCACCAGGTACAACGAACCGGCTGCGGTCAGACGCGTCAGCACGCCATCGACATAATCAGCGGTCGCCTTGCCAGGACGGATGCCCGGAATCAGTGCGCCCGACTTCTTGAGGTTGTCCGCGGTTTCCTGCGAGTTGAACACCAGCGCGGTATAGAAGAACGCAAAACCAATAATCAGCGCAGCGAAGACCAGCATGTGCACCGGCTCACCGGGCCCAAGCGCATTGGCAATCTTCTGCAGCCACGACCCCACCCCACCCGAGGCCGCCTGGCCGGACCACATCGACAGCGTCGCCGGGAATGCCAGGATGCTGGACGCGAAGATCGGCGGAATCACGCCGGCCATGTTGAGCTTCAACGGCAGGAACGAGGTCTGGTTCATGTACGCATTGCGACCGCCCTGGCGGCGCGCGTAGTTGACCGTGATCCGGCGCTGCCCACGCTCGACAAATACGACGAACAGCGTGAACGCCAGGATCGTGATGACGATCAACAACAGCGAAATAAAGCTCAGATTGCCTTCGCGGAACGCTTCAACGGTCTGGATCGCTGCCGACGGAAGGCCTGCGACAATACCGGCGAAGATGATCAACGATACGCCGTTACCGATGCCGCGCTCGGTGACCTGCTCACCGACCCACATCAGGAAGATGGTGCCAGCGGTCAATGCGATCACCGCGGTGAGCACGAAGCCCATGCCCGGCGCATAGACCACCGGAGCGCCGCCCGGGGCGGTCTGGTTCTGCAGTGCCAGCGCGATACTGCCGCCCTGCACCACTGCCAGCAACACCGCACCGATGCGCGAATACTGGGTGATCTTGCGTCGGCCCGATTCGCCTTCCTTCTGCATCGCCTTGAGGGCGGGAAAGATATGCGTGGCCAACTGGATCACGATCGATGCCGAGATGTACGGCATCACGTTCAACGCAAAAATACTGAAACGGTGCAGGGCGCCGCCCGAGAACATGTTGAACATGTCCACGATGCCGCCGCCCTGCGCCTGCATCAACGAAAGCATGGCATCGGGATTCACGCCAGGCACCGGCACGTAGCAACCGATGCGATAGACGATCAATGCCCCGAGGACGAACAGTAGCCGCTGGCGAAGTTCCGTGAACTTGCCGAGCCCGCCACCGAGGTTACCAATGCCAGCCTGCGCCATCTGCCGATTACTCCTCTACGCTGCCGCCGGCAGCTTCGATTGCCGCCTTGGCGCCTGCGGTTGCCGCAACGCCCTTCAGCACGAACTTCTTGCTCAGCTTGCCCTTCAGCACGATCTTCGCCTTCTTGGCGCGGCTCGGGACCAGATTGGCCGCACGCAGCGCTGCGAAGTCGACATCGCCGGCATCCAGCTTGTCCAACTGGTAGGACAACACTTCTGCGGTATCGCGCGCCATCTTGGAGCGGAAACCGATCTTCGGCAGACGGCGCTGCATCGGGGTCTGGCCGCCTTCGAAGCCGGCCTTGATCTTTCCGCCACCCTTGCGAGCGAACGAACCCTTGTGACCGCGACCAGCGGTCTTACCGAGGCCCGAACCGATACCACGACCGACGCGGGTGCGCTCGGTACGGGCGCCGTCGGCCGGCTTGAGGTCATTAAGACGCAGAGTCATGGGATTACTCCTCAACCTTGACGAGGTAGTGAACCGTATTGATCAGGCCACGCACCTGCGGGCTGTCCTTCAGTTCACGCACATCGTTGAGCTTATTCAGGCCCAACGCACGCACCGACAGGCGGTGACGCGACTGGGTTCCACGCAGGCCACGCACCAGGCGCACCTTCACGGTCTTGTTGGTGTCCTTAGCCATGGTTGAGCTCCTCCACCTTCTTGCCGCGCTTGGCTGCAACACGTGCCGGCGACTGCACTTCCGACAGACCCTTGAGAGTCGCACGGACCAGGTTGATCGGGTTACGCGAACCGACGGCCTTGGCAAGCACGTTCTTGACGCCAACCGCTTCCAGCACAGCGCGCATGGCGCCGCCTGCGATGACGCCCGTACCTTCCGAAGCCGGCTGCATGTAGACGCGTGCTGCGCCATGGCCAGACTTGACGGCATGCCACAAGGTGCCGTTGTTCAGATCGACAGTGGCCAGGTTCTTGCGTGCCTGTTCCATCGACTTCTGGATGGCGACCGGCACTTCGCGCGCCTTGCCATAGCCGAAACCGACCTTGCCCAGACCATCACCGACCACGGTCAGCGCGGTGAAGGTGAACTGGCGACCGCCCTTGACGGTCTTGCTGACGCGATTGACCGCGACCAGCTTCTCGATCATGCCATCGTCGACTTTCTCTTCGCGGTTACGGTCGCGATCACGACCCCGCGGTGCACGTTCTTCTGCCATCTTGATTCCTTGATTGATTGAGTATGTACGGCTCGAAGCCGCTTATGGTTGTGAAGTGACGCGGTGTTCCCGATGCCGCTGCAAAAGAACGGGTCGGTCCGGCATCTTCCTGCCGGCGGTATCGCGAAGGTGGTCGATGACCACCTTCGCAGCAGTACTTAGAACTGCAGGCCGCCTTCGCGCGCCGCGTCAGCGAGCGCCTTGATGCGGCCGTGGTAACGGTAGCCCGAGCGGTCGAATGCGACCTTCTCGATACCCGCAGCCTTGGCGCGCTCGGCGATCAGCTTGCCGACCTTGGCAGCCGCATCGCTGTTCTTGCCGTTCTTCAGGCCGTCCTTGACGTCGGCCTGCAGGGTGTTCGCAGCAGCGATCACCTTGGAGCCGTCGGCAGTGAAGACCTGCGCATACAGGTGCTGGCCGGTGCGCAGCACCGATAGACGGGCAACGCCCAGCTCACGGATGTGCGCACGGGTGGACTTGGCGCGACGCAGACGGGCGATGTTCTTGTTGATGCTCATGATATTTATCCTACGAAAGCTGAAGGAAAACAGGCTTGTACATTGAAAAGTCCGGCCATGGATGGCCGGGCTCCTCGCAGAGGGACCTGCCTTACGCCTTCTTGGCTTCCTTGCGAATGATGACTTCACCGGCGTACTTCACACCCTTGCCCTTGTAGGGCTCCGGCGGACGGAAACCGCGGATCTTGGCGGCAACTTCGCCGACGCGCTGCTTGTCGGCGCCCTGGACCACGATTTCGGTCTGGCTCGGGGTCGACAGCGTGATGCCTTCCGGCGCCACGAACACCAGCGGGTGCGAGAAGCCGAGCGCCAGGCTCAGGTCCTTGCCCTGCATGGCAGCACGGTAACCGACGCCCACCAGCTCGAGCTTGCGCTCGAAGCCTTCGGAGACACCCTTGACCATATTGGCCAAAATGGCGCGCACGGTGCCGGTGAGGGCGATCTGCGACGGATCGTTAGCCGACAGCGTGGCAACGTCGCCATCGATGGCGATTTCGACACCAGCCGGCTTCGGCAGGGTCAACGTGCCCTTCGGGCCCTTGACGCTGACCAGCTCAGGCTGGACCTTGAGTTCAACACCCTTCGGGAGGGAAACAGGCTTCTTGGCTACACGGGACATGTTCGATTCCTTCCCTTAGGCCACGAAGCACAGAACTTCACCACCAACGCCGGCTTCGCGAGCCTGCGCATCGGTCATGATGCCCTTCGACGTGGAGATGATGGCGATACCCAGGCCACCGAGGACCTTGGGCAGCTCGGTCTTGCCGCGGTACTGGCGCAGACCCGAGCGCGAAAAACGCTTCAGGGTCTCGATGACCGGGCGGCCTTCGAAATACTTCAGCACGATTTCCAGTTCCGCCTTGTTGTTTTCGGTCTGGGTCACGCGCAGGTCGGTGATGTAACCCTCGTCCTTCAGGACTTGGGCGATCGCAACCTTAATTTTGGACGACGGCAATTTCACCGTCTGCTTACCAACCGCGGCCGCATTCTTAATGCGAACCAGCAGGTCGGCGATGGGATCAGTCATGCTCATTTGAGTACCTTTGAGTGCACCGATATCCGCTTTCGCGAAAATCTTGTGTTTTCCTGGGGACGGGCCAGAACCCTTAACGCCATGCCAGGCCCGTACGGGCAAGACAGAAGCGGAAGTATACGACAAAAGAGCCCGACTTGCGTCGGACTCCCTTGTTGAACAGAACGATCCTGTTCAAATCCGGCCGCGAACGGCCGGAATGCGGTTACCAGCTTGCCTTGCGCAGGCCCGGAACGTCGCCGTTCATCGTGGCCTTGCGCAGCATGTTGCGACCCAGACCGAACTTGCGGTAGACACCGCGCGGACGACCGGACAATTCGCAACGGTTGCGGTGGCGGCTCGGCGACGAATCGCGCGGCAGCTTCTGCAACTTGGTCGATGCATCGATCTTCTCTTCGTAGGACGCATCCTGACTGGAGAGGATCTTCTTCAGCGCATCACGCTTGCCGGCGAATTTCTTCGCCAGCTTTGCACGCTTGATGTCGCGGTGGATCATGGAGGTCTTTGCCATTTCGGATGTCCTCGACGGTCAGTTACGGAACGGGAACTTGAACGCTGCCAGCAGCGCCTTCGCTTCCGCATCCGTCTTGGCGGTGGTGGTGATGGCGATATCCATACCGCGAATCGCATCGACGGCGTCGAAGTCGATTTCGGGGAAGATGATCTGTTCCTTCACACCCATGTTGAAGTTGCCACGACCGTCGAAGGAGCGACCGGACACACCACGGAAGTCGCGCACGCGCGGCAACGAGATGTTGATCAGGCGATCCAGGAACTCGTACATCTTGGCGCGACGCAAGGTGGTCTTGCAGCCGATCGGCCAACCGTCACGGATCTTGAAGGATGCCACCGAAACGCGCGACTTGGTGACCACCGGCTTTTGACCGGAGATCTTGGCCATGTCGGCGACCGCATTTTCCAGGATCTTCTTGTTGGTAGCGGCTTCGCCCACGCCCATGTTGAGCGTGACCTTGACCAGCTTCGGCACTTCCATCGGATTGGTGTAGCCGAACTCCTTCATCAGGGCCGGCACCACGTTTTCCTTGTAAAACTTTTCGAGACGACTGTTCATGATCTCATTCCTCAGGCGTCGAGCGCCTCACCGCTGGAGCGGAACACACGCAGTTTGCGTCCATCCTCCAGCACCTTGAAGCCAACGCGCTCGCCCTTGCCCGTTGCCGGGTTGACGATATTGACGTTGGAGATATGGATCGACGCTTCACGCTCGACCACGCCGCCGGCAACGCCTGCCTGCGGGTTCGGCTTGGTGTGGCGCTTGATGACGTTGGCGTTGGAGACGATCACGCGATCGCCGTCCACACGCACCACTTCACCCTGCTTACCCTTGTCCTTGCCGGTGTTGATGACGACCTGGTCGCCCTTCTTGATACGGTTAGCCATGTGTATGTCCTCCGCTCACAGCACTTCGGGAGCGAGCGAGACGATCTTCATGAACTTCTCGGAACGCAGCTCGCGCGTCACCGGCCCGAAGATGCGGGTCCCGATCGGCTCCTGCTTATTGTTCAACAGCACAGCGGCGTTGCCATCGAAGCGGATCAGCGAACCGTCGGGACGGCGCACACCCTTGCGGGTACGCACCACGACGGCGTCGTAGACTTCGCCTTTCTTGACCTTGCCACGCGGAATGGCGTCCTTGACGGTCACCTTGATGATGTCACCAATATGTGCGTAACGGCGCTTGGAGCCGCCCAGCACCTTGATGCACATCACTTCCTTGGCACCCGAATTGTCGGCGACATCGAGGTAGCTCTGCATCTGGATCATGATTCAGATCTCCCTTATTCGGCCGAACGGGTGACGATTTCCACCACCCGCCAGTTCTTGGTCTTGGACATCGGAGCAATCTCGGTCACACGCACGACGTCGCCTTCGTTGCAGGCATTGTCGGCGTCGTGCGCGTGCAGCTTGGTCGAACGCTTGATGTACTTGCCGTACAGAGCATGCTTGACCTGGCGCTCCACCAACACGGTGACCGTCTTGTCCATCTTGTTGCTGACGACACGGCCTTCGACCGTGCGCAGCGTTTGCTTTTCGTTATTGTCGCTCATCGCGGCCGTCCTTACTTGGTGCTGCCGAGCAGGTGCTTGACGCGAGCAATCTCGCGGCGCACCCGGCGGGTTTCGTGGGTCTTCGGCAGCTGGCCGGTGACCTGCTGCATACGGAGCGAGAACTGCTCCTTACGCAGATCGGTCAGGTGGGCCTTCAATTCGTCAGCCGACTTCTCGCGGAGTTGTTTGATATCCATCAGCGCACCGTCCGGGTCACGAAAGTGGTGGTCACCGAGAGCTTGGCAGCGGCAAGGCGGAACGCCTCGCGTGCGGTCTCTTCGGGGATTCCCTCGATTTCATAGATCATGCGGCCCGGCTGAATCTGCGCGACCCAGTACTCCACGTTGCCCTTACCGGAGCCCATGCGGACTTCGATCGGCTTCTTGGTGATCGGCTTGTCGGGGAACACACGGATCCACATCTTGCCGCCCTTCTTGACGTGGCGGCTGATCGTGCGGCGTGCTGCTTCAATCTGGCGTGCGGTCAGCTGACCGTGCGCCGTGGCCTTGAGGCCGTACTCGCCGAAGCTGACGGCGTTTCCGCTCCATGCCAGGCCGTCGTTACGGCCCTTGTGCATCTTGCGATATTTGGTTCGCTTGGGTTGCAACATTGCCGTTACCTCGCTTCACGAGCCGGGCGCGACGGGCGGTCACCACGGTCGCCGCGATCGTTACGATCGTTGCGCGGGCTGTCGTCCTGCTTTTCCTGGCCAACCTGAGAGAAGCCGAAGACTTCGCCCTTATAGATCCAGACCTTGATACCGATGATGCCGTACGTCGTGGACGCCTCGGCAAAACCGTAATCAATGTCGGCACGTAGCGTGTGCAGCGGCACGCGGCCTTCGCGGTACCACTCCGAACGGGCGATTTCTGCACCGTTGAGGCGGCCAGCCACATTGACCTTGATGCCCAAGGCACCCAGGCGCATCGCGTTACCGACCGAGCGCTTCATTGCACGGCGGAACATGATGCGACGCTCAAGCTGCTGCGCGATCGACTCGGCGACCAGCTGCGCGTCCAGCTCCGGCTTGCGCACTTCGGTGACGTTGATGTGCGCCGGAACGCCCATCAGCTCGCTCACTTCCTTGCGCAGCTTTTCGATGTCCTCGCCACGCTTGCCGATCACCACACCCGGACGGGCGGTGTGAATGGTCACGCGGGCGGTTTTGGCAGGGCGCTCGATCAAGATCTTGCTGACACCTGCCTGCGCGAGCTTCTTGCGCAGCATTTCACGCACTTTCAGGTCGGCTGCCAGATAGGAGGCGAACTCGGCCTTGTTTGCGTACCACTTGGAATTCCAGTCCTTGGCGATGCCGAGGCGGATTCCAGTCGGATGAACTTTATGACCCATGGTCTTTTCCTTTCCGCTTACTTGGCGGCGCCCACAACCACAGTGATGTGGCTGGTGCGCTTGAGGATGCGGGTACCGCGGCCTTTCGCCCGCGCCATGAAACGCTTCAGGGAGGGACCTTCATCAACCATGATGGTCTTGACCTTCAGCTCGTCGACATCCGCGCCCTGATTGTTCTCGGCATTGGCGATCGCCGACTCCACCACCTTTTTGATCAGGTGTGCAGCCTTCTTGTCCGAGAACTTCAGCAGATTGACCGCACGCTCGGCGGACAAACCACGCACCTGGTCAGCGACCAGGCGGGCCTTCTGCGGGGAGATGCGCGCGGTGCGCAGGATTGCTTTCGCTTCCATCGTCATCTCTCCTTACCTGCCCGACTTCTTGTCGCCACCGTGACCCTTGAAGGTCCGGGTGACGGCAAATTCGCCGAGCTTGTGGCCGACCATATTCTCGTTGACGAGCACCGGAATGTGGTTCTTGCCGTTATGCACGGCGATGGTGATGCCTACCATTTCAGGCAGGATCATCGAACGGCGCGACCAGGTCTTGATCGGCTTCTTGCTACCCGCAGCGGACTCCACCTTCTTTGCAAGGTGGTGATCGACGAACGGGCCCTTCTTAAGTGAACGTGCCATGGTCGATTAGCCCCTACGATCGCGGACGATGAACTGCTGGGTGCGCTTGTTCTTGCGCGTCTTGTAACCCTTGGTCGGAACACCCCACGGGGTGACCGGATGCGGATTACCCTGACCAGCCTTCGCTTCACCGCCACCGTGCGGGTGATCGACCGGGTTCATGGCCGCACCGCGAACGGTCGGGCGAACACCGCGCCAACGCTTGGCGCCGGCCTTGCCCAACTTCTCGAGGTTGTGCTCGTCGTTGCCGACTTCGCCGATGGTGGCGCGGCACTCGACCGGCACCTTGCGCATTTCGCCCGAGCGCAGGCGCAGCGTGGCATAGATGCCTTCGCGAGCGACCAGCTGGACGGCTGCACCGGCAGCACGTGCGATCTGAGCGCCCTTACCCGGCTTCAGCTCGATACCGTGAACCGTCGTACCGACCGGGATGTTACGCAGCGGCAGCGTGTTGCCGGTCTTGATCGGTGCATTGGCACCGGCAATGACCTGGTCGCCAGCCTTCAGGCCCTTCGGGGCGATGATGTAGCGGCGCTCGCCGTCGACATAGCACAGCAGGGCGATATGAGCGGTACGGTTCGGATCGTATTCGATCCGCTCCACACGCGCCGGAATGCCTTCCTTGTTGCGCTTGAAGTCGATGATGCGGTAGTGCTGCTTATAGCCACCACCGACGTGACGCACGGTGATGCGGCCATGGTGGTTACGACCACCGGACTTGCTCTGCGAGTCGAGCAGCGCCGCGTGCGGTGCGCCCTTGTGCAGATCGGGAGTGACCACGCGCACGGCGGAACGACGGCCGGGAGAGGTGGGTTTGAACTTCATCAATGGCATGGGATGGACCTCAGGCCTTGGCCGTTACGTCGATGGACTGACCATCGACCAGGCGGACGTACGCCTTGCGCCAATTGCCACGGTTGCCAGCACGGTTACGGAAGGACTTGCTCTTGCCCTTGACGTTGACCACGTTGACTGCCTTGACCTTGACGTCGAACAACTGCTCAACCGCGGCCTTTACATCGGCCTTGGTGGCGTCGTTCGAAACTTCGAAGACATACTGGTTGGAGATTTCCTGCAGGCGCGCAGTCTTTTCGGAGACTCGCGGAGCACGCAGCACGCTGAAGATTTTTTCGTTGCTGCTCATGCCAGCCACTCCTCGACCTTCTTGACCGCATCGGCGGTGATCACGACCGTATCGGCCCCGACCAGAGCGACCGGATCCAGGCCCTGCACGTCACGCACCTGCACATACGGCAGGTTGCGAGCGGACAGATACAGGTGCTCGGAAGCCTCTTCGGTGACGATCAGCGGGCGCTTGCCCACTTCCAGGCCCTTGAGCTTTTCGATCAGGCCCTTGGTCTTGGTCGCTTCGAGGTCGAACGCGTCGACGATCATCAGACGACCCTGACGGTTCAGCTCGGAAAAAATCGCGCAGATGGCCGCACGGTACATCTTGCGGTTGACCTTCTGCTCGAAGCTGCGCGGCTTGGCCGCGAAGGTCACGCCGCCGCCGACGAAGATCGGAGCCGTCAGCGCGCCATGACGCGCACCGCCGCCCTTCTGCTTCTTGGACTTCTTGGTCGTGCCCGCAACTTCCGAACGCGTCTTCTGTGCCTTGGTACCGGCGCGACCGGCGTTGCGATAAGCGACGACGACCTGGTGAACCAGATCTTCGCTGAATTCGCGACCGAACACGGCATCGGAGACCGAGACCTTGTTGTTGCTACCCGTGATAACGAGTTCCATCGTCATCTCTCCTTATGCCTTGCTCGCCGGACGGACGATCACGTCGCCACCAGCTGCGCCAGGCACGGCGCCGCGGATAGCAATCAGACCACGCTCGACGTCGACCTTGACCACTTCCAGGTTCTGCGTGCTTTGCTGCACGGCGCCCATGTGGCCCGACATCTTCTTGCCCGGGAAAACGCGGCCCGGGGTCTGGCGCTGACCCAGCGAACCCGGCGCGCGATGCGACAGCGAGTTACCGTGGGTTGCATCGCCCATACGGAAGTTGTAGCGCTTGATGGTGCCCTGGAAACCCTTACCCTTGGTGACGCCCTGGACGTCAACCTTCTGGCCGACCTCGAAAATGTCCGCCTTGATTTCGCCACCGACGGCGAAATCGCCGAGCTGGGCATCTTCAACACGGAATTCCCACAGGCCGCGACCCGCTTCCACCTTCGCCTTCGCGAAGTGGCCAGCAGCCGGCTTGTTGACCAGCGCGGCACGACGGGCGCCAACGGTGACCTGCACGGCGCTGTAGCCGTCAACTTCGACGGTCTTGATCTGCGCGATGCGGTTCGGAGTTGCTTCGATCAGCGTGACCGGTACCGAGCGACCGTCTTCAGTGAAGACGCGGCTCATACCAGCCTTGCGGCCCACGAAGCCCAACGAATATTTCTTCGTCATGGTCGTAGTCCTCAGGTCAGCTTGATCTGGACGTCGACGCCAGCCGCGAGTTCGAGCTTCATCAGCGCGTCCACGGTCTTGTCGTTCGGGTCGACGATATCGAGCACACGCTTGTGTGTGCGGGTTTCGTATTGGTCACGCGCATCTTTGTCAGCGTGCGGGGACACGAGGATGGTGTAACGTTCGATCTTGGTCGGCAACGGGATCGGGCCACGCACTTGCGCGCCGGTCCGCTTAGCCGTTTCGACGATCTCGCTGGCCGAACGGTCGATCAAACGATGATCGAACGCCTTCAACCGAATCCGGATCTTTTGTTCCGACATGACGGAAGCTTCCTTCGTTAAAAGAGCGACGGGCAAGGCCTCTGGGATACCTGCCCCGATATTCCTGACGTTAATGAAATCGCCGCGCGTCCTGCTGGCGAGGGCATTTCCTCCGCCCAAAAACTGAGGCAGCCCGGTAACCCGGCCTGCCCAGGCGGAAAAGTATAATGCGCAACAAGAGCACCGTCAACAACGCGTGAGTTGTTGAGTGCTCCATGCAACGCGACCTTCCCGGTCTGGCGAACACGAGCGGCATCCTGCCGTTCTTTTCGCTGTAACTCAGCGCCCTACCCAGGGACACCGAGCCGCGCATTATATCGAACGTGATTTGGGTGCGCAAGCCCATGCTCGGCTAGACGCACATCCCATCCTTACCGCTACTGTCTGGCAACAACGAAAAAGGGCCGGCTTGCGCCGACCCTTTTCCACTGCACCAACGGCCTAGACCGTCGACCTGCAGCTCTCTTACTTGATGATCTTGGCAACCACGCCGGCGCCGACGGTACGACCGCCTTCACGGATGGCGAAGCGCAGACCTTCGTCCATCGCGACCGGGTTGATCAGGGTCACGACCATCTTCACGTTGTCGCCCGGCATCACCATTTCCACGCCTTCCGGCAACTGGCAAGCGCCAGTGATGTCGGTGGTGCGGAAGTAGAACTGCGGACGGTAGCCCTTGAAGAACGGGGTGTGACGGCCACCCTCGTCCTTGGACAGCACGTAGACTTCGGCTTCGAACTCGGTGTGCGGCTTGATCGAACCCGGCTTGCACAGCACCTGGCCGCGCTCGACGTCGTCACGCTTGGTGCCGCGCAGCAGCAGACCGGCGTTGTCGCCTGCCTGGCCCTGGTCCAGCAGCTTGCGGAACATTTCCACGCCGGTGACGGTGGTCTTCTGCGTATCGCGGATACCGACGATTTCGATTTCGTCGCCCACCTTGATGATGCCGCGCTCGATACGACCGGTCACCACGGTGCCGCGGCCAGAGATCGAGAACACGTCTTCGACCGGCATCAGGAACGGACGGTCGACGTCGCGGGTCGGCTCGGGAATGAACGAATCCAGCGCTTCGACCAGCTTCAGGATCGCCGGCACACCGATGTCGCTCTGATCGCCGTCCAGCGCCAGACGCGCCGAACCATGGATGATCGGGGTGTCGTCGCCCGGGAAGTCGTACTTGCTCAGCAGCTCGCGCACTTCCATTTCGACCAGCTCGAGCAGCTCGGCGTCGTCGACCATGTCGGCCTTGTTCAGGAACACGACGATGTGCGGCACACCGACCTGACGCGAGAGCAGGATGTGCTCACGGGTCTGCGGCATCGGGCCGTCAGCGGCCGAGCACACCAGAATCGCGCCGTCCATCTGGGCCGCACCGGTGATCATGTTCTTGACGTAGTCGGCGTGGCCGGGGCAATCAACGTGCGCGTAGTGGCGGGTCGGGGATTCGTATTCGACGTGCGCGGTCGAAATCGTGATGCCGCGCGCCTTCTCTTCCGGCGCCGCGTCGATCGCGTCGTACGCCTTGAACTCACCACCGAAACGCTCGGCACCGATCTTGGTCAGCGCAGCGGTCAACGTGGTCTTGCCATGGTCAACGTGACCGATGGTGCCGACGTTCACGTGCGGCTTGGTGCGCTCGAATTTAGCTTTTGCCATGACTAACTACCTCTAATTGAAAAATTTGTGAGAAGCGGCTGAGCGAACTCAGCCCTTCTTGGTGACGGCGTCGGCGATGTTGGCCGGTGCCTCTTCGTAGTGGTCGAATTCCATCGAGAACGTCGCACGGCCCTGGCTCATCGAGCGCAGCGAAGTGGCGTAACCGAACATTTCACCCAACGGGATCATCGCGTTGATGATCTTGCCCGACGGGCTGTCGTCCTGACCCTGCAACACGCCACGACGGCGGCTCACGTCGCCCATCACGTCACCCAGGTAATCCTCCGGGCTGACGATTTCGACCTTCATGATCGGCTCCAGCAACACCGGGCTGGCTTTCGCGAAGCCCTGCTTGAACGCCATCGATGCAGCCAGCTTGAACGCCATTTCCGAGGAGTCGACGTCATGGTACGAGCCGAACACCAGCTTGACCTTCACCCCCACCACCGGGAAGCCGGCGATCGGACCACTGGTGATCGTCTCGCGCAGACCCTTCTCAACCGAGGGGATGAACTCCTTCGGAATGATGCCGCCGGTGATGTCGTTGACGAACAAGAAATCGTCTTTGACGTTGTCGCTCTTGCGCTCTTCTTCGGTCATCGGCGACAGCTCGATCACCACGTGACCGTACTGACCCTTACCACCGGACTGCTTGGCGTGCTTGTAATCAGACTTGACGTCGGACTTGCGGATCGTTTCGCGGTAGGCCACCTGCGGCTTGCCGACGTTGGCCTCGACATTGAACTCGCGACGCATGCGGTCGACGATGATGTCCAGGTGCAACTCGCCCATGCCCGAGATGATGGTCTGGCCGGATTCCTCGTCGGTCTTGACGCGGAACGAGGGATCTTCCTGTGCCAGACGGCCCAGGGCCATGCCCATCTTTTCCTGGTCCGACTTGGTCTTCGGCTCCACCGCCATCGAGATCACAGGTTCCGGGAACACCATGCGCTCCAGGGTGATGATCTTGTCCTGCGCACACAGCGTGTCACCGGTGGTGACGTCCTTCAGACCCACGGCAGCGGCGATGTCGCCCGCGCGCACTTCCTTGATCTCTTCGCGATTGTTGGAGTGCATCTGCAGGATGCGGCCCACGCGCTCTTTCTTCGACTTGACCGGGTTGTAGACCTGGTCGCCGGAGTTCAGCGTGCCCGAGTAGACACGGAAGAACGTCAGCGAGCCCACGAACGGGTCGGTCATGATCTTGAACGCCAGCGCCGAGAACGGCGCGGTATCGGTCGCAGCGCGCGTGTCTTCCTTCTCGTCTTCGTCGATACCCTGCACCGGCGGACGGTCCGCCGGCGACGGCAGCAAATGCACGACGCCGTCGAGCATGGCCTGCACGCCCTTGTTCTTGAACGCCGAGCCGCAGAACACCGGCACGATCTCCACCTTCAAGGTGCGCTCGCGCAGACCCGACAGGATCTCCTGCTCGCTCAGGTCGCCCTCGTTGAGGTACTTGTCCATCAGGTCTTCGCTGGCTTCTGCAGCCGCTTCGACCATGAACGAACGTGCCTCGGTCGCGACATCGACCAGCTCGGCCGGAATGTCGCGGTATTCGAAGGTGGTGCCCTGCGATGCGGTATCCCAATGGATCGCCTTCATCTTCAGCAGGTCGACCACGCCCTCAAAGCCGTCTTCGGCGCCGATCGGCACCTGCATCGGCACGGCATAGGCACCCAGACGGGCCTTCAGCTGCTCAACGACCTTGTCGAAGTTGGCACCGGTACGGTCCATCTTGTTGACGAAGGCCATGCGCGGTACGGAATACTTGTTGGCCTGGCGCCACACGGTCTCGGACTGCGGCTGCACGCCACCCACGGCGCACAGCACGAACACCGCACCGTCGAGCACGCGCAAGGAGCGCTCCACTTCGATGGTGAAGTCGACGTGCCCGGGGGTGTCGATGATGTTGAAGCGGTGCTGCGGCATGGACTTGTCCATACCCGACCAGAACGCGGTGGTCGCAGCGGAGGTGATGGTGATACCACGCTCCTGCTCCTGCTCCATCCAGTCCATCACTGCAGCGCCGTCATGGACTTCGCCGATCTTGTGACTCACACCGGTGTAGAACAGGATGCGTTCGGACGTGGTGGTCTTGCCGGCATCGATGTGGGCCATGATGCCGAAGTTGCGGTAACGCTCGATAGGGGTGGTGCGGGCCACGGGGAGCCTCTCAATTTCTTGGATTTCGGATGGCCGAACGCCGCCTTTCGGCGGCCTTCGGATTGGATGCGACGCAAGATGCGTCGCAAACAGCACTCATATGGTGCTGAAGGGCCCCGTTACCAAGGCCCCCGAGGTCACCAGCGGTAATGTGCGAACGCCTTGTTCGCCTCCGCCATACGGTGGGTCTCTTCGCGCTTCTTGATCGCGCCGCCGCGGCTTTCCGAGGCGTCCAACAGTTCTGCAGCCAGCTTACGCGGCATGGTGTTCTCGCCACGCTTGCGCGCGGAATCGATCAACCAGCGCATCGCCAGCGCCATGCGACGGGAGGAACGCACTTCGACGGGCACCTGATAGGTAGCACCACCGACGCGACGCGATTTAACTTCGACAGCCGGGGCCACGTTGTCCAGTGCTTTCTGCACCAGTTCGATGGCATTCGGATTCTTTTCGCCAATGACGTCCATTGCGCCATAGACAATTTTCTCAGCAACCGACTTCTTGCCACTTTGCATCACCATGTTGATGAAGCGGGCAATGGTTTCGCTGCCATGCTTTGGATCTGGCAGGACGGTGCGCTGCGGAGTAGAACCTTTACGGGACATTTGAGTGTTTCCTTAGCTCTTCGGGCGCTTGGCGCCGTACTTGGAACGGCCTTGACGACGCTTGGCGACGCCGGCGGCGTCCAGCGAACCACGGACGGTGTGATAACGCACACCGGGAAGATCCTTGACGCGGCCACCGCGGATCAGGACCACGGAGTGCTCCTGCAGGTTGTGGCCTTCACCACCGATGTAGCTGATGACCTCTTCCTGATTCGTCAGACGCACCTTGGCGACTTTACGCAGGGCCGAGTTCGGCTTCTTCGGGGTAGTGGTATAGACGCGTGTGCAGACGCCACGGCGCTGCGGACACTTGTCCAGTGCCGGAGAGGCACTCTTGTAGGTGGTCGCTTGCCGAGGCTTGCGGACCAGCTGATTGATCGTCGTCATCAGTTGATTCTTCTGATTGATAGGCCGACACGGCCTGCACGAAAACAAAGGCAGGCCGAGACCGGCCCACCGAGACAGAGAAGTATAGCTGGCAGGAAGAAACTCCGTCAACTTCACGAAATCTGAACCTGCTGGCCCATCCAAGGCCGGAAAACGGAGGGCGTCCTGCCCTCCTTTTCGCTTGGCTTACGGCGATCTTGCGACCGCCGTCGGAGCGCTTACTCCTCGTCCGCGCCAGCGTCGGCCACTGCGGCGACCGGTTCGGCGACTGCCGGCTTGCCCGACAGCGTTTCCATTTCCGAGTCGGTCAGACCCGAGGCCTTGCGACGTCCGGCGTGGTACGCCAGACCCGTACCGGCCGGGATCAGGCGACCCACGATCACGTTTTCCTTCAGACCGCGCAGGTTGTCGCGGGTGCCGCGCACGGCTGCCTCGGTCAACACGCGGGTGGTCTCCTGGAACGATGCCGCCGAAATGAACGACTCGGTGGCCAGCGATGCCTTGGTGATACCCAGCAACACCGGATCGTACTTGGCCGGCAGTTCGTTGCGCTTGACCAGGCGGGCATTTTCCTCGATGACGCGCTGGCGCTCGACCTGCTCGCCGTTGAGGAACTTGCTGTTGCCCTGATCAACGATCTCGACCTTACGCAGCATCTGGCGAGTGATCACCTCGATGTGCTTGTCGTTGATCTTCACGCCCTGCAGGCGATACACGTCCTGGATTTCTTTGACCAGGTAAGCGGCCAGCGGTTCGACACCCAGCAGGCGCAGGATGTCCTGCGGGCTCGGCTCGCCGTCCACCACGGTCTCGCCCTTGGTCACGTGTTCGCCTTCGAACACGATGATCTGGCGGTACTTGGGAATCAGCTCTTCGTGTTCCGAACCATCGGTATCCTTGATGATCAGGCGCTGCTTGCCCTTGGTGTCCTTACCGAAGCTGATGATGCCCGAGCGTTCTGCCAGGATCGCCGGGTCCTTCGGCTTGCGTGCTTCGAACAAGTCGGCAACGCGCGGCAGACCACCGGTGATGTCGCGGGTCTTGGACGCTTCCTGCGGGATCTTGGCAACCACGTCGCCCACGCCGACGGCAGCGCCGTCCTGCAGGTTGACGATGGAACGCGGCGGCAACAGGTACTGGGCCGGCAGATCCGTGTTCGGAATCGTCAGGTCGTTGCCCTTGGCATCGACGATGCGCACGATCGGACGCAGCTCCTTGGCCTGTGCGCCGCGACGCTTCGGGTCGGTGATTTCGCGCGACGCCAGACCGGTCAGCTCGTCGGTCTTCTCGATGACGGTGACGCCGTCGACGAAGTCGATGAAGCGGATGAAACCGGCCACTTCCGACACGATCGGGTGGTTATGCGGATCCCAGTTGGCAACGCTCTGCCCGGCCTTGACCGCATCGCCGTCTTTGGCGGTGATGGTCGCGCCGTACGGCAGCTTGTAACGCTCGCGCTCGCGGCCATGGCCATCGAGCACGGACAGTTCGCCAGAACGCGAGACCGCAACCAGCGAACCGCTGGCATGCGCCACCGACTTGAGGTTGTTGAACTTGACCGAACCGGTGGTCTTGACGGTGATGTTGTCCACCGCAGCCGCACGCGACGCCGCACCACCGATGTGGAACGTACGCATGGTCAGCTGGGTACCCGGCTCACCGATCGACTGCGCAGCGATGACGCCGACCGCTTCGCCGATGTTGACCTGGTGACCACGTGCGAGATCGCGGCCGTAGCAGCGTGCGCACACGCCGAACGAGGATTCGCAGCTGATGGTCGAACGCACCTTCACCGACTGCACGCTGGCGTCTTCGAGCTTGGCCACCCAGGCTTCGTCGAGCAGCGTGTTGCGGGTGACGATCGGCTCTTCGTCGTTGCCCGGCAGGTACACGTCCTCGGCCACCACGCGGCCCAGCACGCGCTCGCGCAACGGCTCGACCACGTCGCCACCTTCCACGATCGGGGTCATGATCAACCCTTCAGTGGTGCCGCAATCGATTTCGGTGATCACCACGTCCTGCGCCACGTCGACCAGGCGGCGGGTCAGGTAACCGGAGTTCGCCGTCTTCAGCGCGGTATCGGCCAGACCCTTACGGGCACCGTGGGTGGAGTTGAAGTACTCCTGCACGTTCAGGCCTTCGCGGAAGTTCGCCTTGATGGGCGTCTCGATGATCGAACCGTCCGGACGCGCCATCAGGCCGCGCATACCGGCCAGCTGACGGATCTGCGCCTGGCTACCACGGGCACCGGAGTCGGCCATGATGTACAGCGAGTTCATCGACTTCTGGTCGATGGTCTCCCCCTTGGCGTTCTCGACCTTTTCGGTACCGATGGTGTCCATCATCGCCTTGGCGATGCGCTCGCTGGTCCGCGACCAGATGTCCACGACCTTGTTGTAGCGCTCGCCGGCGGTGACCAGACCCGACTGGTACTGCTCCTGGATTTCCAGCACTTCGGCTTCGGCCTCGGTGAGGATGCCCTTCTTCTCGTCGGGGATCAGCATGTCGTCGATACCGATCGACACGCCGGCGCGGGTCGCGTAGGCGTAGCCGGTGTACATCAGCTTGTCGGCGAACACGACGGTGTCCTTCAAGCCCAGCAGACGGTAGCTGGAGTTGATCAGGCGCGAGATGTTCTTCTTGGTCATCTCGGTGTTGGCCAGCTGGAACGGCAGGCCTTCAGGCAGGATTTCGCTCAGCAGCGCACGACCGACCGTGGTATCCACGATCGAGGTGCCGCTACTGCGCTTGCCGCCGGCTTCCACGTCCACCTGGGTGATGCGCACCTTGACCTTGGCGTGCAGTTCGACCACGCGGTTGTCGTAGGCGCGCTTCACTTCGCTGGTGTTGGCGAACACCATGCCTTCGCCCTTCTTGTTCTCCAGGGCGCGGCTCATGTAGTACAGACCCAACACCACGTCCTGCGACGGCACGATGATCGGCTCGCCGTTGGCCGGCGACAGGATGTTGTTGGTGGACATCATCAACGCACGCGCTTCCAGCTGGGCTTCCAGCGAGAGCGGAACGTGGACAGCCATCTGGTCGCCGTCGAAGTCGGCGTTGAAGGCCGTACAGACCAGCGGATGCAGCTGGATGGCCTTGCCTTCGATCAACACCGGCTCGAACGCCTGGATGCCCAGGCGGTGCAGGGTCGGCGCGCGGTTCAACAGCACCGGATGCTCGCGAATCACTTCTTCCAGGATGTCCCAGACTTCGGCTTCTTCGCGCTCGACCAGCTTCTTGGCGGCCTTGATGGTGGTGGCCAAACCACGACGCTGCAGCTTGGCGAACACGAACGGCTTGAACAGCTCGAGCGCCATCTTCTTCGGCAGGCCGCACTGGTGCAGCTTGAGGTACGGACCGACGGTGATGACCGAACGGCCGGAATAGTCCACGCGCTTGCCGAGCAGGTTCTGACGGAACCGGCCCTGCTTGCCCTTGATCATGTCGGCCAGCGACTTCAGCGGACGCTTGTTAGTGCCGGTGATGGCACGACCGCGACGGCCGTTGTCCAGCAGCGCATCGACCGATTCCTGCAGCATGCGCTTTTCGTTGCGCACGATGATGTCCGGAGCATTGAGCTCCAGCAGGCGACGCAGACGGTTGTTACGGTTGATCACGCGGCGGTACAGATCGTTCAGATCCGAGGTCGCGAAGCGGCCGCCATCCAGCGGCACCAGCGGACGCAGATCCGGCGGCAGCACCGGCAGCACGGTCATGACCATCCACTCCGGACGGTTACCCGATTCCAGGAAGGCTTCGATCAGCTTGATGCGCTTGGTCAAACGCTTGAGCTTGGTTTCCGAACCGGTGCTGGCGATTTCCTCGCGCAGACGGGTCATTTCCGATTGCAGGTCGATCGTGCGCAGCAGCTCATACACGGCCTCGGCGCCCATGGCGGCGTCGAAGTCGTCGTTGTACTCCTGGCGCGCGGTCAGATACTGCTCTTCGGTCAGCAGCTGGCGGCGCTCGAGCGGGGTCAGGCCCGGCTCGGTGACGACATAGGCTTCGAAGTACAGCACGCGCTCGATGTCACGCAGGGTCATGTCCAGCATCAAGCCAATGCGCGACGGCAGCGACTTGAGGAACCAGATGTGCGCCACCGGCGAGGCCAGGTCGATGTGGCCCATGCGCTCGCGGCGCACCTTGGCCAGGGTCACTTCGGTGCCGCACTTTTCGCAGACCACGCCACGGTGCTTCATGCGCTTGTACTTGCCGCACAGGCACTCGTAGTCCTTGATCGGTCCGAAGATGGCGGCGCAGAACAGGCCGTCACGCTCGGGCTTGAAGGTCCGGTAGTTGATGGTTTCGGGCTTCTTCACTTCGCCGTAGGACCACGAACGGATCAGGTCCGGCGACGCCAACGCGATCTTGATCGCGTCGAAATCCAGCGTCTGGCGCTGCTGATTGAAGAGGTTGAGCAGGTCTTTCATTTGATATCTCCGGGTCGGAGGAATTTCGTATCTGAGATGAAACGCGAACAGCTTCGATCGGGACTGGAATCAGGGACCGTCCCCCGGAAGAACGCACGCGCTGAGCGCTCGCCTCTTCCGGGTTGCCGGCCCCTGACCGGGCCCGGCTCTTACTCTTCCAGTTCCATGTTGATCGCCAGCGAGCGGATTTCCTTCACCAACACGTTGAAGGATTCCGGCATGCCCGCGACCATCTCGTGCTCACCATCGACGATGTTCTTGTACATCTGGTTGCGGCCCTGCACGTCGTCGGACTTCACCGTCAGCATTTCCTGCAGGGTGTAGGCCGCGCCGTAGGCTTCCAGCGCCCAGACTTCCATTTCGCCGAAGCGCTGACCACCGAACTGCGCCTTGCCGCCCAGCGGCTGCTGGGTCACCAGCGAGTACGGGCCCGTCGAGCGCGCATGCATCTTGTCGTCGACCAAGTGGTTCAACTTCAGGTAATGCATGTAGCCGACCGTGGTCTTGCGATCGAACGCTTCGCCAGTACGACCGTCGTACAGCTGGGTCTGACCGCTCTGCGGCAGGTCGGCCAGCTCCAGCATGCGCTTGATTTCCGCTTCGCTGGCGCCGTCGAACACCGGGGTGGCCATCGGCACGCCGTCGATCAGGTTCTTGCCCAGGTTGAGCAATTCCTCATCGCTGAACTGCGACAGGTCCACACGCTGTGCATTGATCGCGTTGTCGTGGTTGTAGATGTCGTTGAGGAACTTGCGCAGTTCGCTGACGGCGGCTTGGGCTTCCAGCATGCGCTGGATCTTGCGACCCAGACCCTTGGCGGCCCAACCCAGATGCACTTCCAGAATCTGGCCGATGTTCATACGCGACGGCACGCCGAGCGGGTTCAACACGATGTCGACCGACTCGCCGGTGGCCATGTACGGCATGTCTTCCACGGGCACCACGTTGGAGACCACACCCTTGTTGCCGTGGCGGCCTGCCATCTTGTCGCCCGGCTGGATGCGGCGCTTCACGGCCAGGAACACCTTGACCATCTTCAGCACGCCCGGTGCGAGGTCGTCGCCCTGGGTGATCTTGCCGCGCTTGTCGGCGAAGCGTGCCTCGAATTCCTTCTCGTGCGCCTGGATCTGCTTCTGCGCACGCTCGATGGCGTCGGCAGCGTCTTCGTCCTTCATGCGCAGCTGGAACCAATCGGACTTCTTCAGCCCGTCCAGGTACGCGTCGGTGACGGTGTCGCCCTTCTTCAGGTTCGCGCCGCCGTTTGTGACCTTACCCACGATCTGCGAGCGCAGACGCGCGTAGATGGCCGCTTCCAGAATGCGGAACTGGTCGTCGAAGTCCTTCTTGACGCGCTTGATTTCAGACTCTTCGATCTGACGCGCACGCTTGTCCTTCTCGATGCCGTCGCGGGTGAAGACCTGAACGTCGATGACGGTGCCGTCCATGCCCGGGGGCACGCGCAGCGAGCTGTCCTTCACGTCGGACGCCTTCTCGCCGAAAATCGCACGCAGCAGCTTTTCTTCCGGGGTCAGCTGGCTTTCGCCTTTCGGCGTGACCTTGCCGACCATGATGTCGCCGGCGCGCACTTCTGCACCGATGTACACCACGCCGCTTTCATCCAGACGGTTCAAGGCCTGCTCGGACACGTTCGGGATGTCGGCGGAAATTTCCTCCGGCCCCAACTTGGTGTCGCGCGCAACGCAGGTCAGCTCTTCGATGTGGATCGTGGTGTAACGATCCTCTTCCACCACGCGCTCGGAGAGCAGGATGGAGTCTTCGAAGTTGTAGCCGTTCCACGGCATGAACGCGATCAGCATGTTCTGGCCCAGCGCCAGCTCACCGATGTCGGTGGACGGGCCGTCGGCCAGCACGTCGCCGCGCGCGATCACGTCGCCCACATTCACCAACGGACGCTGGTTGATGCAGGTGTTCTGGTTGGAGCGGGTGTACTTGATCAGGTTGTAGATATCCACGCCGGCATCGGTGCCGCCGCCGATTTCTGCCTCATTGACCTTGACCACGATGCGGGCTGCGTCGATCTGCTCGATCACGCCACCACGCAGCGCATTGACGGTCACGCCCGAGTCGCGCGCAACCGCGCGCTCGATGCCGGTACCGACCAGCGGCTTCTGCGAACGCAGCGTCGGCACGGCCTGGCGCTGCATGTTGGCGCCCATCAGTGCGCGGTTGGCGTCGTCGTGCTCGAGGAACGGCACCAGCGCCGCTGCGACCGACACGGTCTGCATCGGCGAAACGTCCATGAAGTGCACTTCGGACGGCGGCTTCAGCAGCGATTCGCCCTGGAACCGGCACGGCACGAACTGCTCGGTAAGCATGTTCTTGGCATCGGTCAGCGCGTTCGCCTGGGCGATCACGTACTCGTTTTCTTCGATCGCCGACAGGTATTCGACGTCGTCGGAGACCTTGCCGTCCAGCACCTTACGGTACGGCGTCTCGAGGAAGCCGTACTGGTTGGTGCGGGCGAATACGGCCAGCGAGTTGATCAGGCCGATGTTCGGGCCTTCCGGCGTTTCGATGGTGCAGACGCGGCCGTAATGGGTCGGGTGCACGTCGCGCACTTCGAAACCGGCGCGTTCGCGGGTCAGACCGCCCGGACCCAGCGCGGAGACGCGACGCTTGTGCGTCACTTCCGACAGCGGGTTGTTCTGGTCCATGAACTGCGACAGCTGCGAGGAGCCGAAGAATTCCTTGATCGCGGCAGCCACCGGCTTGGCGTTGATCAGTTCCTGCGGGGTCAGGCCTTCGGACTCGGCCATCGACAGACGCTCCTTGACCGCGCGCTCGACGCGGACCAGGCCCACGCGGAACACGTTCTCGGCCATTTCGCCGACCGAACGCACGCGACGGTTGCCCAGGTGATCGATGTCATCGACCACGCCGCGACCGTTGCGGATTTCGGTGAGCACCTTGATCACTTCCAGGATGTCGGAGGTGTCGGCGTGCTCGGCAACCAGACGCTTGGATTCTTCGTCGTTACGCTCGGCAAAGTACTTCTTGTCGTACAGCACCGACTCGCCCAGCACGTCCTTGCGGCCGACGCGACGGTTGAACTTCATGCGGCCGACCGTGGACAGGTCGTAGCGCTCGAAGGTGAAGAACAGGTTGTGGAACAGATTCTGCGCCGCTTCCTTGGTCGGCGGCTCGCCCGGACGCATCATGCGGTAGATTTCGACCAGCGCTTCCAGCTGCGTCTTGGTCGGATCGATGCGCAAGGTGTTGGAGAGGTACGGACCACGATCCAGATCGTTCACCCACAGGGTGCCAACCGCATCGACGCCCGCCTTGCGGAAGGCAGCCAGCTGGTCTTCGTTGATCTCGTCGTTGGCATTGGCCAGCAGTTCGCCGGTGGAGCCATCGACCACGTCGTGCGACAGGATGCGGCCGACCAGGTAGTCGTCCGGCACGGCCAGCGCGGCAACGCCGGCGGCTTCCAGTTGCTTGACGTGACGCGCAGTGATGCGCTTGCCCGCCTCCACGATGACCTTGTCGCCGTCGGCCAGGTCGAAGTTCAGCGTTTCACCACGCAGACGCTCCGGCACCAGCTCCAGCTGCACGCCTTCGTCCGGGTTGATGTGGAAGGTGTTGATCTCGAAGAACTCGGCCAGCATCTCTTCGTTGCTGTAGCCAAGCGCGCGCAGCAGGATCGACACCGGCAGCTTGCGGCGACGGTCGATACGGGTGAACAGCGCATCCTTCGGGTCGAACTCGAAATCCAGCCAGGAACCGCGGTACGGAATGATGCGGGCGCTGTACAGCAGCTTGCCCGAGCTGTGGGTCTTGCCACGGTCGTGATCGAAGAACACGCCCGGCGAGCGGTGC
This sequence comes from Xanthomonas sp. D-99, assembly GCF_017746145.1. Classification (NCBI taxonomy): domain Bacteria; kingdom Pseudomonadati; phylum Pseudomonadota; class Gammaproteobacteria; order Lysobacterales; family Lysobacteraceae; genus Xanthomonas; species Xanthomonas sp. D-99. Next base: position 111,934 of record NZ_JAGHWU010000023.1, read on the forward strand.
AGCTGCGAGACGATCACGCGCTCGGTGCCGTTGACGATGAAGGTACCGTTGCCGGTCATCAGCGGAATTTCGCCGAGATAGACCTCCTGCTCCTTCACGTACTTGATCGCCTTGGTCGACGACTCGCGGTCGTAGATCACCAAGCGCACGGTCACGCGCAGCGGCGCGCCATAGCTCATGCCGCGCTGACGGCATTCACGCTCGTCAAACACCGGCTGACCCAACTTGTAACCGACGTACTCCAGCGCAGCGTTGCCGCTGTAGCTGGAAATCGGGAACACCGACTTCAATGCCGCGTGCAGACCGAGGTCCTTACGCTTGTTCGGCTCCACGTCTTCCTGCAGGAATTCGCGGTAGGAATCCACCTGGATGGCAAGCAGAAACGGCACTTCGAGGATCGAGCGCTGCTTACCGAAGTCCTTGCGGATACGCTTTTTTTCGGTGAACGAATAAGACGTCATGAGGTCTTCACCCTAGGCTGCGGGGGCCACATCGCGGCGGCCCTGAAATAACAAAACTGAACCCGCGCACATGGATGTGCGCTGCTCTTGTGAGGGACTCACATTCAAGTTGTCAGTTGGAAGTCGCTGGTATTGCCGGCACCAGCACGCCTTCTCCCGCTACTTCCAACTACCAACTCGATGAGGCGAGGATTGGGGATGACGGGATTGGGGATTAGCGAAGGCTGCCTTCGAATCCCGAATGCCGAATCTCAAATCCCGGCTTTCCATCAACGGCCAAAGGCCGGGAGCTTTACGCTCCCAGCCTTCAGTGCATCACCATGAAACGCTGGCGATGCAAAGTGTTGCTTACTTGATTTCGACAGTCGCGCCAGCTTCGGTCAGTTCCTTCTTGATCTTCTCGGCTTCGTCCTTCGAAGCGCCTTCCTTCAGCATGCCACCGGCTTCGGTCAGATCCTTGGCTTCCTTCAGACCCAGGCCGGTCAAGGCGCGGACGGCCTTAATGACGCCGACCTTGTTGGTGCCACAGTTGGTCAGCACCACGTTGAACTCGGTCTGCTCTTCGACCACGGCGGCCGGGCCAGCTGCAGCAGCAGCGACCGGGGCAGCGGCGGAGACGCCGAACTTTTCTTCGATGGCCTTGACCAGCTCCATCACTTCCATCAGGGACTTCTCGGCGATGGCGTCGACGATCTGTTCGTTGGTAAGGGACATTGTGATTACCTTATAAATGATTTTCTGGATTGGGGTTCTAGCGAACGCTAGGACATCAAGCTTCGGCAGTCTCGGCGACCGGCGCGGCGGCTTCGTCGCCACCACCCTGCTTGTCGCCAACGGCCTTGACGGCACGGGCGAACATCGCAGCCGGTTCGGACAGCACGCGGGCCAGCATGGCCAGGGCCTGGTCACGGGTCGGCAGCGAGGCCAACACGTCGACGTGTCCAGCCGGGAACAGTTCCCCGCCGATGGACACGACCTTGGCCTGCAGCTTGTCGTTGCTCTTGGCAAATTCCTTGATCAGGCGACCGGCTGCGCCGGGCTCCTCCATCGAAAACGCATACAGCAAAGGACCGACCAGCTTGTCAGCAGCGACAGCGAAATCAGTACCTTCAACGGCACGCGCAGCCAGGGTGTTCTTGACAACTTTCAAGAACACGCCGGTTTCGCGGGCCTGCTTACGCATCGCGGTCATCTGGGAGACCGTGGTGCCAGCGTATTCGGCGGCGATCAGGGAGTGGGCCTTGGCGGCGATGTCTGCCAGCTCGGCGACTACTTCTTGCTTCTGGGACAGATTGAGAGCCATTGCACTCCTCCGTTAAAGCCGGTATTCGGGATTGGTGATTCAGGATTCGCCAGAGCCGTGAAGCAGCCTGCAAATCCCAATGCCGAATCGCTAATCCCGGCTTCAAACTACTCCGCTCGCGGCTCCTGCCGGTCGCGGTCCAGGGCAGCCTCCTTCCTGGAAGCCGGGAACATCGACCGATGTTCCTTTGGTGGCCGTTCTAGACCTGGAGTGGACTCGATCCGGGATGTCCCAGACGCGCGTAAACCAGAAAGCTCCAGAAGGGCGACACCATCTACGCCGGCCGGCTCGAAACGAACCAATTAAGCGATCCCGCTGCATCGACGGCGACTCCTTGCCAGTACGAGCATCCCTGCCCGTCGTCGATCTGCGCTGACCGCGCCTGCGGTCTTTGACGGCTACCGTCGGACGTGCCGGCGATCGCCTTCAAAATGTCCGTTGCCCAAAGGAGGGAACGGACTCCCAGCACACGGTGACCCGGGCCGGAAAAACAATGCTGTACTGCCAAATACGTCAGGCGCATGACGCCGGACGCATTCGCTTACTTCAGCGACAGGCTCGACTGGTCGACCGTCACGCCCGGACCCATGGTCGAGCTGACCGAGACCTTCTGCAGGTAGGTACCCTTCGAGGTCGCCGGCTTGGCCTTGACCAGATCCAGCAACAGCGCCTGCAGGTTCGACTTCAGCGCTTCGTCGTCGAAGCTGGCCTTGCCGATGGTGCAGTGGATGATGCCGGCCTTGTCGGTGCGGTAGCGCACCTGGCCCGACTTGGCATTCTTGACCGCCTCGCCCGGATTGGCCGACACGGTGCCGACCTTCGGGTTCGGCATCAAGCCGCGCGGACCCAGCAGGGTGCCCAGCTTACCGACGACGCGCATGGCGTCCGGGGTCGCGATGACCACGTCATAGTTCAGATCGCCGGCCTGCATCTTCTCGGCCAGGTCGTCCATGCCCACCGCCTCGGCGCCAGCGGCCAGAGCTTCGTCAGCCTTGGCGCCTGCCGGTGCGAACACTGCGACGCGCACGCTCTTGCCGGTACCGGCCGGCAGCACGGTGGAACCGCGCACCTGCTGGTCGGACTTCTTGGCGTCCACACCCAGGCGCACGGCAACGTCGATCGACTCGACGAACTTCGCCTTGGTGGCGGTCTTCAGGATCTTGATTGCGTCTTCGAAGGCATAGGTCTTGCCCGGAACGACAGCGGCCGTAATGGCCTTAACGCGCTTGCTCTGTGCCATCTCTTAGCCCTCCACCGTCAAACCCATGCTGCGGGCAGAACCCGCAATCGTGCGCACCGCCGCTTCCAGTTCGGCTGCCGTCAAATCGGCTTCCTTGACCTTGGCGATCTCTTCCAGCTGCTTGCGCGTCACCTTACCCACCTTGTCGGTGTTAGGACGCTTCGAGCCGGAGCTCACGCCTGCGGCCTTCTTGAGCAGCACGCTGGCCGGGGTGCTCTTGGTGACGAACGTGAAGGTACGGTCGGAATACGCGGTGATGATCACCGGCGTCGGCAGACCCGGCTCCAGCTTCGCCGTCGCGGCGTTGAATGCCTTGCAGAATTCCATGATGTTCAGACCGCGCTGACCCAGTGCAGGGCCAACCGGCGGCGCAGGGTTGGCCTGACCGGCCTTGACCTGCAACTTGATGAAAGCAGTAATCTTCTTAGCCATTTCAATACTCTCCGGGTGCTAGCGCCTGACCTGCAGGCTCCCCATCGGACCGGGATTCACGTGTCCCGGCTTCACGCTTGTTGACCGCACACAGACGGCCGCCATGCGGCAGCCATTGGTTCCAGGCGGTTCGCCAGGACAGCGAGCCGCGCACTATAGCAGCATTTGGGGCGAGCGCCTAGCCGGCGCCCACAAGGTCAGCCCTTCTCGACCTGACCGAATTCGAGCTCGACCGGCGTGGAGCGGCCGAAGATGAGCACGGCAACACGCAGCCTGCTCTTTTCGTAATTGACTTCCTCGACGACGCCGTTGAAGTCGTTGAAGGGACCCTCGGTGACGCGCACCATCTGGCCCGGCTCGAACAATACCTTCGGACGCGGCTTCTCGACGCCATCTTGCACACGCTGCAGGATCGCATCCGCCTCTTCGTCGCGGATCGGCAGAGGACGGTCGGCGGTGCCGCCAATGAAACCCATCACCTTGGAAGTTTCCTTCACCAGGTGCCAGCTTTCGTTGTCGATGCGCGGAATACCGGCTTCTTCATGCGTTTCGATCTGCACCAGCACGTAGCCGGGGAAGAACTTGCGCTCGGACCGACGCTTCTGGCCGGCGCGCATTTCGATGACCTCTTCGGTCGGCACCAGCACGTCGCCGAAACGATCTTCCATCTCGGCACGCGCGATACGGTCGCGCAATGCCTGCGCAACGGATTTTTCGAAGCCTGAATAGGCGTGAACGACATACCAACGCTTCACTGCTTGATTCTCCTCAACGAGCCAGGAACCACTGCGTGAGCTTCTGGATGACAAAGTCGAAGCCGCCCAACAGCAAACTCAGAATGATTACAACAACAATGACGACCCAGGTGGTGCGGATAGCTTCCTGGCGCGTCGGCCAGACAACCTTACGCAACTCGAACCTGGACTCGGACAGGAATTCGCGGGTCTCCCGGCCCTTGCCGGTACCCAAAAACACAAATGCACCCGCCACCAACCCGACGATGACAGCCAACGCACGCAGTTGCGGCGTCCACGCGCCCAGCTGGGTCGCGCGTTCGGGAGCGGAAAACCAGAACCACACAAAAAGCCCCGCAACCACCAGGGCAGCGGAGACAACGTACTTAACGACATCAGCGCTAGAGGACGCGCTCTTGGAAGGCTCGATTTTGCTATTCATCCGGCTCTAGTTACCGATCTGACCCGAGTCGCTGGGCCGGAAAGAGGAGTGGCACGCCAGGAGGGACTCGAACCCCCAACCTGCGGTTTTGGAGACCGCTGCTCTGCCAATTGAGCTACTGGCGTATGTACTCGTTTACCGCAAACCCTAAGACAACGAAGGCGGACCGCGGTTCAGCCGGCCCGCCATTCGTTTGAATCCAGCCGCCAACAGGCGGCTGGATGCAGGCACTTACTTGATGATCTTGGCAACCACGCCGGCACCGACGGTACGACCGCCTTCACGGATGGCGAAGCGCAGACCCTCGTCCATCGCGACCGGGTTGATCAGGGTCACGACCATCTTCACGTTGTCGCCCGGCATCACCATTTCCACGCCTTCCGGCAACTGGCAAGCGCCAGTGATGTCGGTGGTGCGGAAGTAGAACTGCGGACGGTAGCCCTTGAAGAACGGGGTATGACGGCCACCCTCGTCCTTGGACAGGACGTAGACTTCGGCTTCGAACTCCGTGTGCGGCTTGATCGAACCCGGCTTGCACAGCACCTGGCCGCGCTCGACGTCGTCACGCTTGGTGCCGCGCAGCAGCAGACCGGCGTTGTCGCCTGCCTGACCCTGGTCCAGCAGCTTGCGGAACATTTCCACGCCGGTGACGGTGGTCTTCTGCGTATCGCGGATACCGACGATTTCGATTTCGTCGCCCACCTTGATGATGCCGCGCTCGATACGACCGGTCACCACGGTGCCGCGGCCGGAGATCGAGAACACGTCTTCGACCGGCATCAGGAACGGACGGTCGACGTCGCGGGTCGGCTCGGGAATGAACGAATCCAGCGCTTCAACCAGCTTCAGGATCGCCGGCACACCGATGTCGCTCTGATCGCCGTCCAGCGCCAGACGCGCCGAACCGTGGATGATCGGGGTGTCGTCGCCCGGGAAGTCGTACTTGCTCAGAAGCTCGCGCACTTCCATCTCGACCAGCTCGAGCAGCTCGGCGTCGTCGACCATGTCGGCCTTGTTCAGGAACACGACGATGTGCGGCACACCGACCTGACGCGAGAGCAGGATGTGCTCACGGGTCTGCGGCATCGGGCCGTCAGCGGCCGAGCACACCAGGATCGCGCCGTCCATCTGCGCCGCACCGGTGATCATGTTCTTGACGTAGTCGGCGTGGCCGGGGCAGTCGACGTGCGCGTAGTGGCGGGTCGGGGATTCGTATTCGACGTGCGCGGTCGAAATCGTGATGCCGCGCGCCTTCTCTTCCGGCGCCGCGTCGATCGCGTCGTACGCCTTGAACTCACCACCGAAACGCTCGGCACCGATCTTGGTCAGCGCAGCGGTCAACGTGGTCTTGCCATGGTCAACGTGACCGATGGTGCCGACGTTCACGTGCGGCTTGGTGCGCTCGAATTTAGCTTTTGCCATGGGTGCGTGTCTCGGTAATCGTTTGGAGTTGAAGACGATTGAGTAATGGTGCTCACGAAAGGAATCGAACCTTCGACCTCCTCCTTACCAAGGAGGTGCTCTACCGACTGAGCTACGTGAGCGAGTTTTGCATTATGCCATGCATTTGCGTTCAATGGAGCGGGAGACGGGAATCGAACCCGCACCATCAGCTTGGAAGGCTGAGGTTCTACCGTTGAACTACTCCCGCGCCGGGAACTGCATGCCACAACGTGAAACTGGTGGAGGGAGGTGGATTCGAACCACCGAAGGCGTAAGCCAGCAGATTTACAGTCTGCCCCCGTTGGCCGCTTGGGTATCCCTCCAGCTTTTACTACCGGACCTGTGCGCCGCGAGGCGAATTCGGTTCGGGGTGAAGCAGCCCGTTATTTTGTTGTGGGACGCATGCAGTGTCAACAAAAATTTTGAGCAATCCTTCACTCTCAACGACACGCGGCGTCGGGCGCCACGCACAGCCGATCACACGTTGAAGCGGAAGTGCAGCACATCGCCTTCCTGGACACGGTATTCCTTGCCTTCCAGGCGCAGGCGCCCGGCATCGCGGGCGCCGGTTTCGCCGCGGTACTTGATGAAGTCATCGAAACCAATCGTTTCGGCGCGGATGAAGCCCTTTTCGAAATCGGTATGGATCACGGCAGCAGCCTGCGGCGCGGTCGAACCGGCCTTGACCGTCCAGGCACGCACCTCCTTGACCCCTGCAGTGAAATACGTCTGCAGGCCCAGCAGCGTGTAGGCCGCACGGATGACGCGATTCAAGCCCGGCTCTTCCAGACCGAGATCGGTCAGGAAGCTGTCGCGATCGGCATCGTCCAGCTGCGACAGCTCTTCTTCGATGGCCGCCGAGACCGGCACCACTTCGGCACCTTCGGCAGCCGCATGCGCGCGCACCGCATCCAGGTGCGGATTGTTCTCGAAGCCGTCTTCCAGCACGTTGGCGATGTACAGCACCGGCTTGAGCGTCAGCAGGAACAGATCGCGCACCAGCGCCTTTTCTTCCTCGTCCAGACCGGCGGCACGACCCGCCTTGCCGTCCGCTAACGCGGCCTGCAGTTTGGCCAGCACCGGCTTGCGCGCCGCTGCATCCTTGTCGCCGCCCTTGGCGCTGCGTTCGGCACGGTTGAGGGCCTTTTCCACGCTGTCCAGATCGGCCAGCGCCAGCTCGGTATCGATGGTTTCGATATCGGCGATCGGGTCGACCTTGTTGTTGACGTGGATGACGTCGTCGTTCTCGAAGCAACGCACCACGTGGGTGATCGCATCGACTTCGCGGATGTGCGCCAGGAACTTGTTGCCCAGACCTTCGCCGCTCGCCGCGCCGGCCACCAGGCCGGCGATATCGACGAACTCGACCGCGGTAGGAATCAGCTTTTGCGGCTTGACGATGTCAGCCAGCTGATTGAGACGCGGATCCGGCACCGGCACGATGCCGACGTTCGGCTCGATGGTGCAGAACGGGAAGTTGGCCGCAGCGATGCCGGCCTTGGTCAGCGCATTGAACAGGGTCGACTTGCCGACGTTGGGCAGGCCGACGATGCCGCATTTGATACCCATGGGTCACATCCGGGATTTGGGATTCGGGATTGGAGATTCGTCATGCCACATGGCCGCGAATCCCCAATCCCCAATCACGCATCCCTGCTGGTATGCAGGCGTTTCATCGCTTCGTTGAAATTGCCTTCCATCGCCAGCGGCAGCACATTGATGGCGGCGTCCACCGCAGCGCCGATCGCCGCATCGTCCTCGCGCCCTGCCCGCCCCAGCACCCAGGGCACCACGCGGTCCTTATGGCCGGGATGACCGATGCCAACGCGTAGACGGTGAAATTTGCCGTGCCCGAGCAGGCGGATGGTGTCGCGCAAGCCGTTTTGCCCGCCGTGACCGCCGTCGAACTTGAGCCGCGCGGTACCGGGCGCCAGATCCAGTTCGTCATGGGCGACCAGCAGGTGTTCGGGCTCGATCTTCCAGAACCGCAATGCGGCAGTGATCGACTTGCCACTGAGATTCATGAAGGTGGCCGGCTTGAGCAGCCAAACCGGCTGTCCCGCGATCTCGACCTTGGCGGTCTCGCCGAACAGCTTGCTGTCCAATGCCCAGCGGGCGCCACCGCGCTCGATGAGGGCATCGACGAAACGAAACCCGGCGTTGTGCCGGGTTTGCGCGTGTTCCGGACCGGGATTACCGAGCCCGACGATCAGGCGGAGTGCAGACATGCCAGTGACCGCAGCCGATCCCGCGCGCAATGCGAGGGATCGGCCGACGGATTACTTGGTCTCGGCGCCTTCGCTGCCTTCTTCGCCGGCAGCGTCGTCTTCCTCGATCCGCACGTGCTTGGCAGCAACCACGGCCACGTCGTGTTCCTTGCCCAGCTTCAGCTCCGGAATTTCGACACCGGCCGGCAGCTTGATTTCGGACAGGTGGATCACGTTACCCACTTCCAGTGCACCGAGGTCCACTTCGATGAACTCCGGCAGATCCTTCGGCAGGCAAACCACCTGAACTTCGTTGAGTTCGTGGGTGACGACCACTTCGCTCGACTTGCCGGCCGGCGAGGATGCTTCGTTGATGAAGTGCAGCGGCACGGCAGCACTGAGCTTCTCGTTGGCGCTAACGCGCTGGAAGTCGATGTGCATGATCAGCTGCTTGAACGGATGGCGCTGCATGTCGCGCAGCAGCACCTGCTGCACGTCGCCATTGAGGTTCAGGTCCAGGATGGACGAGTAGAACCACTCGTTCTGCTGGGCGAGCCAGATCTGCTCGTGGTTGAGCTGGATGCTGACCGGCTCGAGTTCGCCACCGTACACGATGGCCGGAATGACGCCAGCGTGACGCAGGCGGCGGCTCGCACCCTTCCCCTCGTCAGCGCGGCGCTCGACCTTGATTTCATGAGTCTTTGCCATTGGATTTCACTACCTGGTTGGAACACCGCCTCGCGGCGATGAAGCGTCTCACCCGCGACCAGGTGAGACGTGTGGCGGCACCCGGGAATCGGGCACCGAATGGGGCATCAGTCGACGTAAAGCGAGCTGACCGATTCGCCGAAGGCGATACGGCGGATGGTCTCGGCCAGCAGTTCGGCCACGCTCAGCTGACGAATCTTGGCGCAGGTGCGCGCCGCTTCGCTCAGCGGAATCGTGTCGGTGACCACCAGCTCGTCGAGCTGCGAATTGTTGATGTTGTCCACCGCCGGGCCGGAGAGCACCGGGTGGGTGATGTAGGCCACGACCTTGAGCGCACCGCGCTGCTTCAGCGCTGCGGCAGCGGCGCACAAGGTACCAGCGGTGTCGACCAGGTCGTCGACCAGCACGCAGGTCTTGCCCTGCACGTCGCCGATGATGTTCATCACGGTGGCCACATTGGCGCGCGGACGGCGCTTGTCGATGATGGCCAGATCCGCATCGTCCAGACGCTTGGCGACGGCGCGCGCGCGCACCACGCCGCCCACGTCGGGCGACACCACGATCAGGTTGTCGGTGCCGTAGGCGCGCCAGATGTCGGCCAGCAGCAGCGGCGAGGCGTAGACGTTGTCGACCGGCACATCGAAGAAACCCTGGATCTGGTCGGCATGCAGGTCGACCGTCAGCACGCGGTCCGCCTCCATGGCGCAGATCATCTTGGCAGCCACCTTGGCGGTGATCGGCACGCGCGAGGAGCGCATACGACGGTCCTGGCGCGAATAACCGAAATACGGGATCACCGCGGTAACGGACTGGGCGCTGGCGCGCTTGAGCGCGTCGATCAGCACCAGCAGTTCCATCAGGTTTTCGGCGCTGGGCGCACAGGTCGGCTGGATGACGAACACTTCCTGCCGACGCACGCTTTCTTCGATCTCCACCTGCACTTCGCCGTCGGAAAAACGCGTGACCAACGCCTTGCCCATGCGAACGCCCAGTTCCTTGCAGATGCTCTGGGCAAGCGGCTTGTTGGCATTGCCGGAGAACACCAGCAGATTACGTTGGTCTTGCATGAGATCTCTCGGGCGGCGGCGAAGAGCGTGCGGATCGATGGTGGAGCAGGACAAAGCCGAACCAATGCCGGGCTTTCGTTCGAGGTGTTGCAGACGGATCTGCAGTGAAACCTAGTGCAGGCGGACCTGCCTTTCTCGACAAACTGGCAGGGGCGGTAGGATTCGAACCTACGAATGCCAGGATCAAAACCTGGTGCCTTGGGCCTCTTGGCGACGCCCCTGCATCAAACTTGTCTCGCGTCCCGTGCGTCGAGCAACGGCGAGTGCGATGCACCCTCCGCCACCCACGCCCGCAGGCCGCCCGGCAACTGCGCCAGCGCCTGCTCTGCAGCAGCGCGCGTGGCGAATTCGACGAAACAGCCACTTCCCGACCCGGTCAACCGCGGTGTACCGACCCTGGAAAGCGCCTGGAACACGGCCTCGACGGCGGGTTCGCGGCGCCGCAGAACCGGCTCGAACGCATTGTCGAGCAGAGAACCGGAAGCGAAGTCCGCTATTTTCGCGGGCGCGGCATCCCGCGTCAATTCCTGTGATCGAAATAACGCTGGTGTCGGCACGTGAACGCCGGGATCGACCAGCAGATAAGCCGCTTCCGGCAGGGAAATCGGGGTCAGTTGTTCGCCCACGCCTTCGGCCCAGGCATTGTGGCCGCGCACGAAGACCGGCACGTCTGCGCCCAGCTGCAAGCCCAGCTCGGCCAGCGCATCGGCCGCCAGACCCAGGCCCCACAAGGCATTGAGCGCCACCAGCACGGTCGCCGCATCCGAGGAGCCGCCGCCGAACCCGCCGCCGGCCGGGATGCGCTTGTCGACCCGAATCTCCGCGCCCGCCTGGGTGCCGGTTGCCGACTGCAGCAGGCGCGCGGCGCGGATCACCAGGTCATCGTCTTCGGCCACACCGGGCAAACTCTCGCCCGCGCGGCGGATCTGGCCGCCGCGACGCACGCGAAGATGAACGGTATCCCCCCAGTCCAGCAGCCGGAACACGGTCTGCAGCAGGTGGTAGCCGTCGGCCCGGCGCCCGGTGATTTGCAGAAACAAATTCAGCTTGGCCGGCGCGGGCCAGGCCGACCAATCGCTTCCCGGCGCGTCCATCAGGGCGATACGGTCCATTGGTCGACCAGCAGGCGCACCTTGGCCTCGCCGTTACGGGCTTCGATCCGCTGCGGCAGCGCGGGCTGCTCGGCGCTGGCTGGCGTCCAGGCCAGAAAGTCGATCGTCCAGCCGTCCTGCTGCACGGTGCGCGGGCGCCCGGCGGCATCCAGGTCGACGCGTGCGGCGCCCGCATCGGCGATGCGCAGCGCGCGCACCCAGTCCGGCATCTGGTTGACCGGGATGGTCCAGCCGGTTGCTTCCAGCAGCACCTGCTCGGCATCGGGACCACTGCGCGGACCGCCATCCAGCCCTTCCAGCCGGCCGGCGCCACTGGTGGTGTCGCCGGTGAGCACCCAGCTTTGCCGGGTGACCGGCGCGCTGAGTTGCACGCGGTAGCGTGGGCCGTCCTGCTGCCAGTCGATGCGGCCGCTGCCGCCGTTGCGGTCCTTGCTGATCGCCACCCGGCCCTGGAAGGACCAGTGGGGATGCGCCTGCAACCAGGCCTGGCGAGCGGCTTCAGCCTGGCGCGCACTGTCGGAGACGTGATCGACCACCGCCGCCCCGCTGCCCTGCCCGCGCGGCACGCTGACGCAGGCCGACAGCCCGACCAGCACCAGCCCGCCCAGGGCCAGCGTTCGGACCATCTTGCTCATAGCCCGAACTTCTCCACGGCACGCTGCAGCGCACGGTTGTCGGGGTCGAGACGGCGCGCTTCATCGAAGTAGCGACGTGCTTCATCCTGCTTGCCGCTGACCCACAGCACTTCGCCCACGTGGGCCGCGATTTCCGGGTCCTTGACCAGCGCCCAGGCGCGGCGCAGTTGCACCAGGGCTTCCTTGGTGCGGCCCATCCGGTACAGCACCCAGCCATAACTATCGACGATGGCCGGGTTGTCCGGGTCGGCGGTGCGGGCGCGGTCGATCAGCGCCAACGCTTCCTTGCAGCGGGTAGTGCGGTCGGCCAGGGTGTAGCCCAGCGCGTTCAGGGCTGCGACGTTTTCCGGTTCGGTCACCAGGATCTTGCGCAGATCGGCCTCGGCACGCGGGACATCGTCGCGTCGCTCCCAGGCCAGCCCGCGGGCGTACAGCAACGCGCTATCGTCCGGGTAGGCGGCCAGGCCACGTTCGAACGCGTCCAGTTCGCCAGGTGCATCGTCGGCCCGCTGATGCAGCTCGGCTTCGAGCACGTAGGCGTCGCGGCGCGCGTCATCGTCGGCACTGGCGTCGCCCTGCAGGGCGCGGGCTTCGGCAAGCGCTTCGGGCTTGCGGCCCAGTTCGTACAAGGCGCTGGCGGCGCGCAGACGCGCCTCGCTGAGTTGCGGACCACCCGGCACGCCGCGATACCACTCCACCGCCTCGTCGTAGCGCTTGAGGAATTCGGCGATCTTGCCCAGCAGCAGACGGCGGTCCGGATCGGGCTTGGTGGCGTTGCTCTTGAGCTCGGCGTACAGCGCCTCCAGCGAGCTGCGGTCTTTTTCCTTGGCCAGCATCGAGGCACGCAAGCCATAGGTCTGGGTGTCCTGCGGCCCGGTCGAGAGCACGCGTGCAGCAGCTTCGGTCTGGCCCATGGCGTCGTAGGCGAACGCCAGCGCGCCGCGCAGCTCGGAATCCTTGACCGCCTGCGGTTCGATGTTCTTCAACAGCGTCAGCGCTTCGTCGTTCTTGCCTTCCTGCTGCAACTGGGTGGCATGCAGCAAGGCCACGCGCGGCTCTTCGGGGAAGCGGCGCACCACCTCGTCGACGATGCGCTTGGCCAGCGCCGGGCGCTCCATGCGCAGCGCGAGCCGGCCGAATTCCTGCCAGGCTTCGATCTGATTCGGGATGGCGCCGGCCTTGACCAGGTCTTCGAGCACGTCGGCCGAGGCTTCCGGCTCGCGACCGCCGTTGGCCAGGGCGATCAGCGCAAAGCGCCAGCCACGCGGATCGGGCTCCTTGAGCAGGCCGAGCAGGTCGCGGCGTGCGGTGCGCAGGTCGTTGCGGCGCAGGGCCAGCGAGGCCTCGGTGCTGCGCATGGACATCGACGACGGTGCGCGGGCGCGCCACAACGCCAGCGCCTCGATCGCGCGCGGGTCGTCGTTGGCCAGCATGGAGATGCGGGCGGCGCGCTCGGCCAGCCCGGCATCGCCGGCTTCGGCCTTGGCGGCGTCCAGGTAGGCGCGCGCGGCATCGTCCAGTTGCCCAGCCTGCAAGGCGAATTCGCCGGCGAGCACGGGTTCCAGCGACGAGGCGCCGGCACTGCTTGGCGGCGGAGCGGGCGGGGCTTTCTTGGGTGCTGCGGTGGCACTGGCGGAGACTGCGACCAGCAGAAGAACACACAGGATGCGAATCGGTACAGGCATCGGGGGCAACCGGGCCGTAAAATGGGGCCCTGAATGGCCGCCAGCTTATCGCAAGCAACTGAACAATGACGTTGTGGGTGCTCGGACTGAATCACCAGACCGCACCTGTGGACCTGCGCGAACGCGCGGCGTTCGCAGGTGATGCGCTGCCGCGCGCGCTCGAATCGCTGCGTGCGCTGCCCCAGGTAAGCGAGGCCGCGCTGCTGTCCACCTGCAACCGTACCGAGTTGTATGCGATGGCCGAGGAGGCGCACAGCCTGGTCACCTGGCTGGAAACCCACGCGCCCGGGCTGAGCGGTTATCTGTACCAGCACCAGGAAGCCGAGGCGGTGCGTCACCTGTTCCGCGTCGCCACCGGGCTGGATTCGATGGTATTGGGAGAACCCCAGATCCTCGGCCAGGTGAAGGACGCCTGGGCAGTGGCGCGGGCGCACGGCGCGCTGGGCAGCGGGTTGGACCGGCTGTTCCAACAGACCTTTTCGGTGGCCAAGCGCGCGCGTACCGACACCCGCGTGGGCGCAAATCCGGTGTCGGTCGCATCCACGGCGGTGCGGTTGGCACAAGACTCGTTTGCCCGGCTCAACGAATCGACGGTGTTGCTGATCGGTGCCGGCGAAACCATCGAACTGGCGGCCAAGCATCTGAGCGAAGGCCGCGTGCGCCGCCTGCTGATCGCCAACCGCACCCTCGCCCACGCGCAGACGCTCGCCAGCCAGCACGGCGGCTTCGCCTTGCCGCTGACCGATCTGGAACGCCACCTGGCCGAGGCGGATGTGGTGTTTTCGGCCACCGCTGCACGTGAGCCGCTGGTGACACGCGCACAGGTGGAACAGGCATTGCGCGCACGCAAGCGCAAGCCGATGCTGCTGTTCGACCTGGCAGTGCCGCGCGATATCGAGGCCTCGGTGGGTGAGTTGAGCGACGCCTACCTGTACACGGTGGATGACCTGGAACGCGCGGTCGAAGACAACCGCCGTGGCCGCCGCGAAGCGGCCGACCAGGCCGAAGCCATCATCGACCTGCAAGTGGCGCGCTATGTCGAAACCTTGCAGGCCAACGCGCGCCAGGCACCGCTCAAGCGGCTGCGCGCCTTCGGCGATAGCACCCGCGACGAGCTGCTGGCCAAGGCGCGCCAGCAGTTGCACAACGGCAAACCGGCCGACGAAGTGCTGGAGCAGCTGGCGCATGCGCTGACCAACCGCCTGCTGCATCCGCCCACCGCCGCACTACGCGATGCGGCGCTCAACAACGACCTGGAATTGACCACTGCGGCCGACCGGCTGTTTCCGGAAAAACCGGGTTACCAACATCCCCCCATAGCTACCCCGATCGTGAGGACCGATGACGCCGACCCTGCGCCGTAAGCTCGAAGCGCTGGCCGAGCGCCGCGAAGAACTGCAGCACCTGCTCTCCGACCCCGATGTGGTGGGCAACAACGACACGTTCCGTACGCTTTCGCGCGAACTGTCGCAACTGGAGCCGGTGGCGGTGGCGCTGGAAGAGGAGGCGCGCGCCAAGGCCGACCTGGCCACGGCCGAGGCGCTGCGCAACGACCCGGAGATGCGCGAGCTGGCCGAAGAGGAAATGGCCGCTGCACAGGCGCGCCTGGAACACCTCGATGCACAGCTGGCCGCGCTGCTGGTACCGCGCGACCCACGCGACGACGGCAACCTGTTCCTGGAAGTGCGCGCCGGCACTGGCGGTGACGAAGCGGCGATCTTTGCCGGCGACCTGTTCCGCATGTACGCACGCTACGCCGAGCGCCAGGGCTGGAAGGTGGAAATCGAATCCGACAGTCCCGGCGAGCACGGCGGCTACAAGGAGGTGGTGGCGCGGGTGGTCGGGCGCGGTGCGTATTCGCGCCTGAAGTTCGAATCCGGCACCCATCGCGTGCAACGCGTACCGGCAACCGAATCGCAAGGCCGTATCCACACCTCGGCCGCAACGGTGGCGATCATTCCCGAAGCCGACGACGTGGAAGAGATCACGATCAATCCAGCCGATCTGAAAGTGGACACGTTCCGCTCGTCCGGTGCGGGCGGCCAGCACGTCAACAAGACCGAATCGGCGATCCGCATCACCCACGTGCCCAGCGGGGTGGTGGTGGAATGCCAGACCGAGCGCAGCCAGCATGCCAATCGCGACAAGGCGATGAAGCGATTGAAGGCGCAGTTGCTGGACACCGAACGCAGCAAGGCGGCAGCGGCCGAAGCGCAGACGCGCAAGTTGCAGGTGGGCAGCGGCGACCGCAGCCAGCGCATTCGTACCTATAGCTTTCCGCAGGGTCGCATCACCGACCATCGCGTCGAAGGGCTGACCTTGTACGACCTGCCCAACATCATCGAAGGCGATCTGGATGCATTGATCGGGAGGCTGCTGCACGAACATCAAGCCGACGAACTGGCACGGTTGAGCGATAGCCCGTGAGTGCGCAGTTCCCGCGCGAGCTGCTACAGCTGCGCGAGCACGTGCGACGCCAGCCCGGCGATTTCGTCGCCTGGTTGATGCTGGCCGATGCCGAGCTGGGCATGGGCGTCACCGCTGCCGGCGAGACTGCCGTGCAGCGCGCGCTGGCGCTGCATCCGGGCCATCCAGAAGCGGTGGCGCGGCTGGGACGGGTGCGCTGGGCGCAACAGCGCCATGCAGAAGCGGCCACGCTGCTCCAACAGGCCTCGGACCTGGTCCCGCAGCATCCGGGGATCGCCCTGTGGCTTGGGCACGCGCTCGAAGATGCAGGCCAACCGGAACAGGCCGCGGCCGCCTATACGCGCGCCCATCAGCTGCTGCCCGACGAGCCCTATATCACCGCACAACTGCTCAACTGGCGACGCCGCTTATGCGATTGGCGCGAACTGGAATCGCTGGCTGCACAGGTGCGCACCGCAGTCACGCAAGGCGAAGCGGCCGTGGAGCCTTTCGCGTTCCTGAGCGAGGACGCCAGCGCTGCGGAGCAGCTGGCGTGCGCCCGCACCCGCGCGCAGGCGATTGCCTCTTCCGTGCGCCCGCTGCCAGCGGCAACGCTGCGCAGCCGCGGCACGCTGCAACTCGGATTCGTGTCCAACGGCTTTGGCGCTCACCCGACGGGCTTACTGACGGTGGCCTTGTTCGAAGCGTTGCAGCGACGCCAGCCGGACCTGCAGGTGCAATTGTTTGCAACCAGCCCGGACGATGGCAGCGACATTCGCGCGCGCCTGGCGCAGGCAACGCGCATGCACGATGTCACCGCGCTGGGGCATCTGGCAACCGCGCAACATATCCGCAACCAGGGCATCGATCTGCTGTTCGATCTGCGCGGCTGGGGCGGTGGCGGACGACCGGAAGTCTTCGCATTGCGGCCGGCACCGGTGCAGCTCAACTGGCTGGCGTATCCGGGCACATCTGGCGCGCCGTGGATGGATTATGTGCTTGGTGACGCCATCGCGTTGCCGACGTCGCTGGAGCCGTTCTACAGCGAACGGGTGCTGCGCCTGCCGCGCGCATTTCAACCATCGGACACCTCGCGCACGGTGGCCGAAGCGCCATCGCGCGCGCAGTGCGGGCTGCCGGATCACGCTGTGGTGCTGTGCTGCTTCAACAACAGTTACAAGCTCAATCCACGCAGCATGGCGCGCATGCTGGCGGTGCTGCGCGCGGTGCCCGGCAGCGTGCTGTGGCTGCTGTCCGGCCCGGGCCAGGCCGATGCGCGAATGCGTGCAGCAGCGCAGGCACAGGGCGTGGACGCGCAGCGGTTGGTCTTCATGCCGAAACTGCCGCATCCGCAGTATCTGGCGCGCTATCGACATGCGGACCTATTTTTGGATACGCATCCGTACAACGCGCACACCACCGCCTCCGATGCGTTATGGGCAGGTTGCCCGGTCTTGACCACACCTGGTCAGACGTTTGCCGCGCGTGTGGCCGGCAGCCTGAATCATCATCTGGGGCTGGATGAAATGAATGTGGCCGATGACGCTGCATTCGTGGCCACGGCGGTAGCGTTGGCGAGTGACCCGGCGGCACTGAGTGCGTTGCGTGCACGGGTGGCGGAGCGTCGGCGCGAGTCGGGCGTGTTCAATATGGATGGGTTTGCGGATGCATTCGGAGAATTGATGCGTGGGGTCGCGGGAACGCATGGTTGGTTAGGGGTTTAGCAACGGCCTCTACGTTATGGATCGCCGTCTGCCGCCGTACCCTGACCTCAACTTCCGCGCCTTGCCCTGGCCCGCGCTTGCGGCGCGGGCGCTCAAGGCACGTGCGCCCATGGCGCGCAGGCCGTACCTCCTCGCCCCGGGCGGGAGAGCGGTTTAAAAGCGTCATTGAATTTCTTCGAGACCTTTTCAGGCCATGGAAACAACCTGCCGAGGCCGCAGCATGGCCGGGGCTTGGCACAGAGCGGCACACGGATCTGCCGCGACGGCGAATCAGACGGATGTCTGCCGAGCCGAGGAGCCGATCCCCGGCCGCGCTATCGCACTGACCGAAGCCAGCAGCTGAGTTGTGCGGCTTCACGCCGTGGTGCTGTACCCGGCCGCCCCGGCTCGCTAGGCTTGAGGCATGCCTTCCACTCTCGACTTCATTTCCTTGCGCCTGTGTGTGCTGACGGTGTCCGACAGCCGCACCCTGGCCGAGGACCGCTCCGGCGATTACCTGGCCGATGTCCTTACCCATGAAGGCCACGTCCTGCACGAACGTGCACTGTGCCCGGACGACCGTTACCGGATGCGTGCGATCGTCTCCGGCTGGATCGCAGATGCGCAGGTGGATGGGATCCTGATCACCGGTGGCACCGGTTTTACGGGTCGCGACAGCACCCCGGAAGCGATCACCCCGTTGCTGGACAAGGTCATGCCTGGCTTCGGCGAGATGTTCCGCGCGATCAGCGTGGAAGAAATCGGCACCTCCTCACTGCAGTCGCGCGCCTTTGCCGGGCTGGCCAATCACAGCTTCGTGTTCTGCCTGCCCGGCTCCACCTCGGCCTGCCGCACGGCCTGGGAAAAGATCGTGCGCGCGCAGCTGGATGCGCGCACCAAGCCCTGCAATCTGGCGACATTGCGTCCACGCTTGGGCGAATAGCCTGCGCGCTTTCCACCGCTGCTGGAACGCGCATGTCGCACTTGAAACGCAAGGCTTATAAAAAATTGCTGGCGCCAATGCAGTTGGAACTGGTGGACATGGCGCGCTGGTTGCGCCACACCAACCAGCGTGCCCTGGTCCTGGTGGA
Organism: Xanthomonas sp. D-99; assembly: GCF_017746145.1. Lineage (NCBI taxonomy): Bacteria > Pseudomonadati > Pseudomonadota > Gammaproteobacteria > Lysobacterales > Lysobacteraceae > Xanthomonas > Xanthomonas sp. D-99. The sequence goes on from NZ_JAGHWU010000023.1 coordinate 130,603, forward strand.
AGGCCGCGACACCGCCGGCAAGGGCGGCGTCATCCAGACCATCGCCAGCCACCTCAACCCACGGCAGTGTCGCGTGGTGGCGCTGCCCAAGCCCAACGACCGCGAAAGCACGCAGTGGTATTTCCAGCGCTACGTCACGCACCTGCCGGCCGCCGGCGAACTGGTGCTGATGGATCGCAGCTGGTACAACCGCGCCGGCGTCGAGAAGGTGATGGGCTATTGCACCGACGCGCAATACGACCTGTTCCTGGAGCAGGCGCCACGCTTTGAACAGATGCTGGTCGACGACGGCATCCTGCTGTTCAAGTACTGGTTGTGCGTGGACCAGGCCGAGCAGGAAAAGCGCTTTGCCGAACGCCGCGAAGACCCACTCAAGGGCTGGAAGCTGTCGCCGGTGGACCTGCAGTCACGCACCAAATACGACGACTACACCGCCGCGCGCGAACGCATGCTGGAGGCGACGCATACGCCCGAGGCACCGTGGACGCTGGTGGATTTCAACGACCAGAAGCGTGGCCGCTTGAGCCTGATCCGCGATCTGCTGGACCGGCTACCGGACACCGCTGTGCCCGATGCGCTGGTGCAGCTGCCGCCATTGCCCGGCAAGCTGCACAAGGAACGCTATGGCGTACTGGAACCGATTGACGATTACGCCGCCCAGTCCTGAGAGACTTCGTCGCTGGCGGCCGTGGCACGCGGTAGCGGGTGCAGGCCGGCCTGACGTTCGACCTGCTCGGCCTGCAGCACCAGCTGGCTCAGACGCTGACTGAACAATTGCATGAAACCGCGATGCAGCGGGCGCATCGCTTCCATGTAGTCCACATCGTCGGCCTGCGCACCGAGTGGGCTGCAGGACGACAGCAGCACTTCGTCCAGGCGCAACGCGCTGTCGGGCAGGCGTACCAGTGCGGCGCGGCGGAGCCAGTCGCGCATGCCTTCGCGGTACTCGGCGGCCAGGATGTAGGCCACTTCGACCTGGTCCAGGTCCACATCCGGGTTCCATGCCAGCACCTGGATCACCTGCGAACGCTCGTCCAGCATGCGACCTTCGGCGACCAGTGCATGCAATTGCTGCAGCAGGCGCCATTGCACGCCGGCGGCCTCGCGTTGGGCGGTCGGCATGGTCTCGATGGCCAGCGCCAGACGCCGCGCAAACAACGCCGGCACCTCGGACAGCACGATCGGGCCGGCATCGGCGCCGAGCAGAAAACGTTCGGTGCGCAGGGCCGCGGTGTCGGGCAGATAGCCGTCCTGCAGTGGGCGCATCACGCCGTGGTCGAGCAGCGACAGCACCACATCCAGCCAGTAGCGGCGTTCCTGCTGCAGCGTGCGGTTGGCGGCGGCGTTGTGCCAGGCCTGACGCACATCGTCCAGGCGCACGATGCAGGACTGCGCATCCAGCCCGTCCCACGGTGCGCGGGTGGCGTCGTTGGGGTCGAAGGTTTCCGCGCTGAGCATGCCGCCGCCGAAGCGGTGCCAGGCTGCGCCACGCTGGGCGCCGGCCGGGTCCGGTCTGGCCGCGGCCACGGGCGTTGCGGTGGCCGGGCGCAGGAGTGCGGCGTAGGCATCGGCCCACGAATCGGGCAAGCGCGCCGACAGCGGGTAGCTTGCCGAGGGCTGAACCAGCCCCTGGCGTGCCAGACGCAGGCTCCACACCACTGCGCCGATCACGATGCCGCTAAAGACCCAGGCCAGCAGCCAGCTGGTTGCCGCCTGTCCGGTTTGTAGCACGCGAGTTTGCGGGTGCAGAAACAACAACCAGCCGCTGCCCAGCAGGACACCGAGATACAGCCACGGCGCCAGCTGGCGGTTGCGGCGATGCGCGGGCAGGTCGTGCCCGTCGTTGCGGTCTTGAGATGGAGCGGCCATTACATTCCCCGTGCACGCCTGATCGCGTTGACAGGGTTATCGGCGAGGCAACCCAACTCTGTTGCCCCGCTTCAGTAGCGCACGCTCACCCAGTTACAAAGTCTTCAGTCGGCAGAACCGCGCAGACCGTGCGCGTGACCGCCGCGACCGTGGCGGCCGGCGGGCCCTGCCATAGCCATGCTTCCAAAGCGTCCAGCGCCGCCGCGCTACCGGCGGCGACCACGTCCACGCTGCCGTCGGCCTGGTTGCGGGCATGCCCGACCAGACCGAGTGCCAGTGCGCGTTGACGGGTGGAAGCGCGGTAATACACGCCCTGCACCATCCCGCTCACCACAAAACGCGCGGCCTGCATCAACCCGCCTTGCCGGTGATGCCGACGGCCGCTTCGATATCGCGTGCGGTCACCGGCCCAAGGAATTGTTTGGCGACCTTGCCATCCGGGCCGATCAGGTAGGTCATCGGCAGGCCGCGCGGGGTGGCGAAGTCCTGTGGCGGCTGGTACGGGTCGAGGATGGCGATCGGGTAGGACACCGGGTGGTCCTTCAAGAATGCCTGCATGTCGGCGCTGGTGATGTCTTCGTAGGCCAGACCCACCACCTCGACGGTGTCGCGCATGGTGTGCAGCGCCGACAGTTCGGGCATTTCCTTCAGGCACGGCGCGCACCAGGTAGCCCAGAAATTCACCACCACCCATTTGCCGCGGTGCGCGGCCAGGTCGTAGGTCTCGCCGGTCACGGTCGGCAGCGAGAGCTTGGGCATCTGGGCGGTCTGCTGCACCACCGAGCTGTTGGGAGGTGCGGCCGGGTCGGCGGGCGTGGCCGGTGCAGTCGGCGTCTGGGTGGTGGTGGCAGGCGCGGTGCCGTTGCCGGCAGCAGGTGTACCTTCGCCCGTGGGCTTGCAGGCGGTCAGCATCAACAATGGCAACAGCAGCGCACAGGCGCTGCGGACAAGACGCACGGTCATGGAGGATCTCCGGGAAGGTGGGTGTAAAGGTCGCCGACCGGCTGCGCCAGCACGCTGCGCAAGGGTTGGCGCAGCTGTTCCAGCGCCGCGGCGGCGGCCTGGCCGAATGCATCGTCGCGGCACGGCAATGGGCGGTCTTCGATCGGCACGCGCAGCTGGCAGTTTTCGTAGAGTTCGGCCAGGGGCACCACATCCAGATCGCGCGCCAGCAGCCACTGCCCGCGCTCGTCGCGACGCAGCAGGCGGATACGCTTGAGCTCGCACAGCAGTTCCTGCATCAGCGTGTCGGTGAGCATCGGCTCCAGCGCCAGGATGCGGTCTTCGTCCAGGCCATTGCCGTGGACGCGCGCCTGGCTGAAGCGGCCGAGCAGACGCAGCAGGCCGTAGATCTCGAAGCCCGGCGGCAGACGCATGGCCTCGGGCTGGTAACGGAACGCGGACATCGACGAGGCCAGCGAGGCGCCCAGCAGCACCGACACCCAGCTCAGGTAGATCCACAACAACAGGATCGGCAGTGCCGACAGCGCGCCGTAGATGCGTTGGTAAGTCTGGAAATTGCCGAGGTAAAAGCCAAAGCCCCACTTGACGATTTCCATCAGGATCACCGCCAGCAGCGCGCCCGGCAGCGCATGCCGCAGCCGCACCACGTGCTGCGGCACCACGCGGTAGATCAGCACGATGCACACGAACTCCACCGCCATCGGCGCCAGCCGCCAGGCAAATTCGGCCAGCCACTGGCCTTCGGTGGTGCGGAATAGCGGCAGCGCGAACACGTAGGCCGCCATCGCCATCGAGGCGGCGGCCAGCATCGTGCCCAGCGTCAGCACCGTCCAGTAGATCAGGAAGCGCGTCACCTTGGGGCGCGCGGCGGCGACCCGCCAGATGCTGTTGAAGGTTTGTTCGATGCTGTGCAGGGTGATCAGCAGCGAGGCCACCAGCGCGACCATGCCGGCCACGGTGAACTTGCCCAGGTCTTCCAGCGAGCGGTTGAGATAGTTCTGCACCGAGCGCGCCGCGCCGGGCACGAAATTGTTGAAGATGAAGTCGGTGAGCGCGTCCTTCCACTCGTTGAAGGCCGGAAACGCCGAGAGCACGCCGAACACCACGATCGCCAGCGGCACCAGCGCGAACACGGTGGTGTATGCCAGCGAGGCAGCCGCCTGGAACAACCGGTCGTCCAGGAAGCGGCGCCACAGAAAGCGCCCGAAGCTCACCGTCCGCGCGCGGTCGCGTAGACGTTCTTTCCATTGGTGGAGTTTGTTCACACGCGACATCGCGCAAGGGTACCCGATGCGCCGTCATCGCGGCCTTGCCGCAACTGCGGCGTGCAGCAGCAGGCTGGCTTGGCCGATACTGCGGCAATTCATACAGGCGGTGGATGCGCGATGGCAGAGATTTTGGTGCTGTATTACAGCCGGGGCGGTTCGGTGGCGCGGCTGGCGCGGCAGATCGCGCGCGGCATCGGCGAAGTGCCCGGCATGAGCGCGCGGCTGCGCACCGTTCCACCGGTGGCTGCGGTCACCCAGACCAGCGCCCCGCCGGTGCCGGACGAAGGCGCGCCCTATGTAGACCGCGCCGATCTGGCCGAGTGCAGCGGCCTGCTGCTTGGCAGCCCCACCCGCTTCGGCAACATGGCCGCACCGATGAAGCACTTCCTCGACAGCCTGGGCGCCGAATGGGCCAGCGGCACCCTGGCCGGCAAGCCGGCCGGCGTTTTCACCTCCACCGCCTCGATGCATGGCGGCCAGGAATCCACCCTGCTGTCGATGCATCTGCCGCTGCTGCATCACGGTTGCCTGATCGTGGGGATTCCGTTTACCGAAGCCGCGCTCAGCCACACTACAAGCGGCGGCACGCCGTATGGCGCCAGCCATGTCTCCGGTGCCGGCGGCGACCCGCAACCGAGCGAGGACGAAGCACTGCTGGCGCGTGCGCTGGGCCGCAGGGTGGCCGATATCGCGCGGCGGCTGGCAACCCCGTGAGCGTGCGCGCCATGCATTGGCTGCTGAGCGCCGCGCTGCTGGCGCTGGCGGCGTTGTTTGCGGTGTGGTTTCACGACGACCCGCGCCCACTGGCCGCGCTCATCGTGTTCGTGCTGCCGGCCGCGCTGACCGGCGTGCTGGCAGTGCGCAGTGCGCGTGCCCGCTTCTGGGCCGGCGTGTTCGCGCTGGGCTGGTTCAGCCACGGCGTCATGGCCGCCTGGAGCCAGCCGCAGGCACGTGGAATGGCGTGGCTGGAACTGCTGCTCGCCCTGGCGGTCGTGGGCCTGGTCGGCGGCCCCGGCATGGCGGCGCGCTTGGGCAGGACGCGCCCGCCACGTTGACCGGCAGATCGAACAAACCGCGTGCGCAGCTGCGCGATGCAACTGGGCATGCGTCCGCTTGAAGGCGTCAACCGCAGCCACCCAACGCAGCCATTCAACCAAGTTCGATCATCGTCAGGCGGGCGCAGCCGGGGCTCAGGGTGGCGTGCACACGCCTCCACGCCGATCCCTGCGCGCCGTCCACGCCACCTGACGAGGACTTGCGGCGTTTCGGTTTCCGCTCAGTTTCCGACCAGCGTGGCCACGCTCTGCGGGTCGACATACAGCGAGGTCTTGCCGTTGACCACGCTGTAGTTGCCGCCGAACCCGACATTGAGCGTGCCCGAGGTGCTGTATTTGGCGAAGTGCGTGGCAGTGCCGGACGGTAGTGTCAGGTCCAGCCGCTGGTGGCCGGTACCGGTGTTGACCGCCACCACCACCAGCTTGTTGTCCGGCGTGCGGTAGGCGGTCACCGAGACATCGCTATACGGGTGTTCGGTGGCGCCGACCCGCACCGACCCTGGCCGTACGAAGCGCGCGAACTGCGACATCGCATAGCCGCGCTTGCTCACTGCGCCGTTTTCGCTGATCAGCCCGTAGCTGCGCCGGATGTACCACCAGATGTAGGCGTTGAAATTGGCCGCCATGCTGGCATGCAGTTCGCTGGCCACTCCCAATGCCGACGGCCATGCATTGCCATCGGTGTTGTCGGTGTAATGCTCGGTCATCCACACCTGCTTGCCCTTGCTGCGCGCCAAGGCATAGTCGCGCGGCTTTGCGCCATACAGATGGCCGGCCACGATGGAGGTGGCCTGATTGGCGGCGGTGTTGTTGAGGACCGGGTCGGTGATGGAGAAGTTGAACCCCACCGACTCGCCGACGATGACCTTGAGGCTACCGAACTTGCTGCCTTCGCTCACGAGATAGTTGACGAAGTCACTGCCGCTCCAGTCGGCCGATTCGTAATCCGGGTGCCAATCCGGCTCGTTTTGCAGGGAAATCGCATACAGCGGCGCGCCTTTGCCCGACATGTAATTAGCGAAATCCAGCAGGTGCTGGGTGTAGGCGCCGTAGTAATTGGGCAGCAGTTTGCCGCCATTGATCAGGCTGTTGTTGGACTTCATGTAAGCCGGCGGCGTCCATGGGGTTGCGAACACCAGCCCGCCCAGCGCACGCACCCGCGTCGCCGTCGGCACCTGGGTCGCCCAGCCTGAGCTGGAGGGGTCGATGCGCATGCGCAGGATCGACAGCCCGATCTGCCCGGTGCCGCTGCCATAAGCCAGATCCACCTGTGCGGGTGTCAGGTCGTTGATCCAGCCGGCGCCATTCATACCGCCGAACCCGCGCACCGTCTGGTAGGTCTGCGTGGGCGTGATCGTCACCGTCTGCGCGGCGGCGTGGCCCGCCAGCAGCACAGCCATCGCGCAGGTGAGCGCGCGCAACATCGACATGGACTTGTTCATGAGGCTCTCCGGGAGGGGATGGCGACGGCAACGCTGCACCGACGACTCGCCGACTATCGACCGCATGAATGTCAAGTCAATTTCAGTAATTTCTCTTTATTGAGTCCGTGACGTAGCACACGCGCGTAGCGCAGCGGAGTGGTGCGTGGATCACACTGCGTTTTGCGCTGCCGCATGTGGAGGCTGGGCACCGGCGACGCCGAGGCAACGCGTTCAACCCTAGCGCCGGCTGCAAGCTGACGTCGCGCAAGCACCACATGGGGCAGGGATACGCCCCGGGGTCACAACAATCGCTGCGCCTCGAACCTGCAGTCACCCTTGCGCGTGCCGGCGTGCGCCTGCGCCACACCATCTCAATCGGATGCAGCGCCGCCACACATTCGGCAACCGAGCGCAAGTCTCGACCACGCTGGTTTATGGCGATGGCTACCTTACTGCCAGTCTCCTGGCCGGGCGGTATCATGGCGGCCCGCGCGCGGCCTGCGCCGCGTTAGCCCTACAGGATCCGCAGCAATGGAAGACCTCCTGATCGTCACCACCGGTGGCACGATCGACAAGATCTACTTCGACGACAAATCGGACTACCAGATCGGCGACCCGCAGATCGGTCAGATTCTGAAAGAACTGGGCGTGACGTTTCGTTTTTCGGTGATTCCGATCATCCGCAAGGATTCGCTGCACATCACCGATGCCGACCGCGAACTGATCCGCGCCACCATCGCCGCCCAGCCCACCCGCCACGTGCTGATCACCCACGGCACCGATTCGATGGTGGAAACCGGCAAGGTGCTGCAGACCATCGCCGACAAGACCATCGTGATGACCGGCGCATTGAATCCGGCGCGCTTTCGCGGCTCGGATGCCGAATTCAATATCGGTTGCGCTGTCGGTGCAGTGCAATCGCTGCCGGCAGGCGTTTATATCGCCATGAACGGCCGCATCTGGAATCCGGAAAAGGTGCGCAAGAACGTGGCTGCAAACCGCTTCGAATCGGTCTGAGCGCATGAGCAAGGCCACACGCGCCACCAAGGCGCTGGACGCGGCCGGCGTAGGGTATGTGTTGCATCCTTACGACTACCAGGCCGATGCCGATGCGAAGGGATTGCAAGCCGCAGATGCGTTGGGCCTGCAGCCGCATACCGTGTTGAAGACGCTGATGGCATGGGTCGACGACAAGGCGGTGTGCGTGGTGATTCCATGCGACCGCCGGGTGTCGTTGAAGAAACTGGCCAGCGCCTACGGCGGCAAGTCGGCACGCATGATGGACGTGGCCGATGCCGAGCGGCGCACCGGTTACAAGGTCGGCGGTATCAGCCCGCTCGGCCAGCAACGGCAGGTGCCGGTGCTGGTCGAAATCACGGCGTTGGACGCACCGGCGCTGTGGATCAACGCCGGCCAGCGGGGACTGCTGCTGGAATTGCCCGGCACCCAGCTGGTGCATGCACTCGCCGCAAGCGCTTGTGCGCTGTGCGAGTGAACGCGTAAACGCGATGCCGCGCGTATCGGACGGTATGCGCGCTACGCATCTGGGACTGGACTCACGCGATGCTCTCGGCGGATCGCCTGCATTGATTTCGATCTTCCACCGATGTCTCCGCATTGCACGCATGCAGCACTGCCGCACTAGGGAAGGTCTGATCAA
>NZ_JAGHWU010000024.1:0-75457 GCF_017746145.1 Xanthomonas sp. D-99
CCGGCCGCGCGCGCGGCATCGGTCGTCATCGGCGATGTGCGCTCTTCAGCTGCGAAGGGTGTGATGTTTTCAGAGACGATCGGCGCCACCATCCCGCGCGCGGTCACGCGCCCGAACCGTGGCAAAGCGTGGTCAGCGCGTTGGCATCGATGATGCCGGTCGCTTCGCGTGCCGCAGCGCCCAGCAGCGTGCGCTGCATGTCGCCCTTGGCGGGCACGCTTTCGATACACCGCAGTTCGTCGTTGCGTCCGTACAGGCGCAATTCGTGCACCTGCCTGGCCACGGCGGCGTCCTTGGGCTGCAGGGTCAGCTGCCAGGCCTGTGGCTGGCCCTGCCCACTGACGCGGTAGTGCTGCTCCAGCAGCGCGCGGTCGCCGGACAGCAACGCGCCGAAACCGGACTTCAAGCCAGCCAGCTCGGGCACCCGGCTCAACGAGAAACGGCGTGGCGACTTGCCTTCGCGTTCCAGCACGCCTTCGTCGCCGGTCAGCGTGGTGGTTTCGCGGTATGGCGCACTGACCTCGCGCACCAGCGTCTGCGCGTCCGGGCGACGGTAGTGGCCCTCCACGCGCAACGGCGTCTTCAGCAAGGCCGAGCCGCGCAATTCGACGAAGTCGGTGCTGACCGGTGCGGGGCGCGCCAGGCGCTGCAGCACCCGCCCGACGTCCAGCGTCTCAGGCGGTGCGGCGCATAGCGGTGCGGCGCTGAACAGCAGTATCAGCATCCACGGCAGGGTGCGGCACATCGGCATGGTGGGTGTTCCAGAAATCGTAGAAGTTGAACCAGTTGTACGGCGCGTAGCAGGTGTAATGTTCCAGCCTGGCAGCGTAATCGCGCATGAGTACCGCCAGCACCGGGGCGCGCTGACGACGCGGCACGTCCAGGCCTTCGCTGAAGGTTTCGAACGCCAGCTCGTAGTGATTGCCGCCGTGATACAGGCCGAACGCCAGTACCACCGGCACCTTGAGCGCCGCGGCGATCAGCCACGGCGAGGTCGGGAACATCGCATTGCGGCCAAGGAACATCGCCGGCAGCGCCGGGTCGCCTTCGCTCGGGCGATCGATCAGCAGCGCCACCAGCGCACCGGCATCGGTGGCTTCCTTGATCGCCATGACGATCGAGGTCGCATCCATGCCGGCGTCGATGATGTTGGCGGCCAGCTGCGGGTTGAGCGCCCCCAGCAGGTCGGTCATGGCGCGGTTGTGCGCCTTGTCCAGCACCACCTTGACCTGCACGTCCGGGCGCTCGGTGGCCAGCACGCGCAGCGCATCGAAGCTGCCCAGGTGCGAGCCGAAGATCAGCACGCCGCGGCCGCGATCCATTTGCGTGTGCAGTTGATCCAGGCCGGTGATGTCCACGCGGAAGCGCTGCATCTGCCCGCACAGCATGTACACCCGGTCCAGGATGGTCGAGGCGAAGGTATGGATGTGCCGCGCCACATCGCGCAGCGAAGCCGGGCGGCCCAGCACCCGCGCCAGATAGGCACGCGAGGCGGCGCGCTCCGGGCCACGCACCAGCAGGAAGTACAGCGTGATCGGATACAGCAGCGCACGCCCCACCGCACGCCCGGCGTGCCGTGCAATGCCGCGGATCAGCCACAACGCAAAGCGCCCGCCACCTTCCGGACGCTGTTTCCAATGCTTGCTCATGGCGCTGCCTCGGCCACCAGTTCGCCGCTGACCAGCAACGCCTCGGCGCGCTGCACGCGGAAGCGCCAGCGCGGGCCATCGCCTTCCAGCGTGACCGAGGCGGTCTGGCCGGGCAGCAACGGCTGCACGAACTTCACCTGCGGCAGGCGCATGGCCGCGCGCGGACCATGCAGGGCTTCCACTGCCTGCAGCACATGGTCGAGCACGACCACGCCAGGCACCACGGGATGGCCCGGGAAATGTCCGGGCAGGCAGGGATGATCATGCGGCACAACGAAATCCATAAGCGTGGAACTCAGATCCTGGGTTGAAGCATTGCAGCCACGGCCTTGTGTGCCTGCTCGGTCAATTGTTGGCGATCCGGCGCATCCGGCCCGGTCACCGCGATCGGCGCACCGATCCGCACGCGAATGATGCCCGGCCTCACCCTGAACAGGCCATCGACCGGCAAGACCTTGCCGCAGCCATCCAGCGCCACTGGAACCACCTGCACACCAGCATCGATAGCGGCCTGCAGTAGTCCGGCCTTGAATGGCAACAATGCGCCGGTACGGCTGCGCGTGCCTTCGGGAAACAGACACAACTGTTTGCCCTCGCGCAGCAGTGCGGCAGCCTGGCGCCGCACCAGCGCCCCGGCCCTGCGGCTGTCGCGGTCCAGAAACAGCATGCCGGCGGCATGCGCATACCAGTTCACGAACGGCACCTTGCGCATTTCTTGCTTGAGCAAAAAGCGCAGCGGTACCGGCAAGGCATGGAACAGCGCACAGATGTCGATGATCGACTGGTGGTTGCTCACGAACAGATAGTTCTTGGACCAATCCACCCGCTCGCGCCCTTCCACGATGACGGTGGCGCCCGCACCACGGAACAGCACCGGCGACCACATCCAGCTGCCCATGCGCAGCAGACGGTCGGCATCGCGGGTGATCGCCAGCACGACCAATGCATAGACGATTCCGCCAGCGGTAAAGGCCAGCGTGAACGCCAATTGCAACAGGTTGAACACAGCCCACGCCAGGCGCGACGGCATCCTTGCCAACGGCATTTTTGTCTTGTCCCCGAAAATATGCACGTCCGTCGCTGCCCCAGGCCACGCACTCAGCGCAGCAGATCGCGCCAGAAATCCGGCCCGAGCCGCGCCATCTGACGCAAGAAGTCTGGCAGATTACGATAGGGGCGCTGTGGAAACCAGCGACCGCGCAATAGATATTCCCCAACGAAGAAGCCGCCAATCACCCCATAGGCGAGCAGATTGGCGAACAACGAGGCGCGCGCGTCGCTGATCGGCAGCGGCGAGGCATGACCCAGCTGCGCGAGCACGCCGCTGGGCTCGGCGCACAGCCCCAGCACCAGATTGGCCAGGGTCAGGCCGCACAGCAGCAGCGCCCAGGCCAGCGTGAGGCGGCGCGTGTAGCGGCGTTGTTCGGGCGTGATCGGCATGCCGGCCTGGCCGTACAGGCCTTCGACAATGCGCGTGATCAGCGGCGTGCGCCCGGCCCGCAGGCTGCGCCCGAAAAACCAGGCCACCCACCCGGTAAACACCACCGGCGGCGCCGCCAGCACCAACATCGCATACGGCGAATGCCACAGCGCGCCCAGCCCGGCAAGCAGCAGCAGCGCCAACGCCCAGGCCCAGGGCCGGCGCGCAACCATCGGTTCGATCAACACCATCAGCACCAGCAAACCACCGGCGATGACGGCCAATTCCGGGCGGTGACTGGCATTGGCCCAATGCGCCAGCGGCGAATACGCCACCGCCAGCAGAACGCCCAGCCCCAGCACCCACGCGGGTGCGTCGGGGGATGGCGCAGTTGGCAGATCAGACGGTCTTGTTGGCTTGGACATGCGCCGACAGTGCGCGCAGCGACGCGAAGATGCGACGGTTTTCGTCGTTGTCCGAGCGCAGCTGGAAGCCGTAGCGCTTGCTGATCGCCAGCGCCAGTTCCAGTGCGTCGATCGAGTCCAGCCCCAGCCCGGTATTGAACAACGGCGCCTCCGGATCGATGTCGGCGGGTTGGACGTCTTCCAGGTTCAGACTTTCGACCAGGAGTTCGGCCAGTTCACGTTCGGCAGCGGTTTGCGAGGACATCCAGGATTTCCACAGGTCAGGGTCGGGCAACAAGAGTGAGAACAAGCAAGAGCAGCGCGGGCGACCATCGGCAGGCATGGGCGTCGCGTCGGGCCGTAGTGTACGTTGCCGCCGCTGCCAATCCGAGCATCTGCCGCGCGGCTGGCCGGTGCCTGCCTGCTGCCGTCGTTCTTCACATATGGATCGGCGGGCCACAGCTGGCCGGGCCGCCGGGCAGGCTATCATGACTGCATGACGCTCGCCCGCCGCAGGTTCGTTCCAGGATGACTTCCACCGCTGTTCGCCTCACCCCGACCGCCATGCCGGCAGCCGGGCCGGCTCCCGGACCGGAGTGTCCGGATGTCCTGATCGTCGGCGGCGGCCCGGCTGGCTGCACCGCGGCCATCGCACTTGCCGAGCTCGGTTGGTCCGTTACCCTGCTTGAGAAGGCGCAGCACCCGCGCTTTCATATCGGCGAATCCTTGCTGCCGATGAACATGCCGATTCTTGAACGCCTCGGCGTGCTGGAAGACGTGCGTGCCATCGGCGTGCTGAAGCGTGGGGCGGATTTTCCCAACGACAGCGGCGGCTACAACACGTTCCGTTTTTCGCACGCGCTCGATGCCAAGGCCGATTTCGCCTTCCAGGTGCCGCGTGCGCAATTCGACCATGTGCTGTTCCAACGTGCGCGTGCGATGGGCGTGGATGCACGCGAGCAGGTCTGCGTGGAGCAGGTCGCCTTCGACGGCGAGCACCCGGTGCTGCAGGCACGCACGACAGATGGTGGCGTGCAGCAGTTCCGCCCGCGCTATCTGCTCGATGCCAGCGGCCGCGACACCTTTCTGGGCAACCGCCTCAAGCTCAAACGCGCCAATGCAACGCATCAGTCGGCCGCCTTGTTCAGCCATTTCCGCGGCGTGGCACGACGCCCGGGCGAAGATGCCGGCAACATCAGCATCTACCGGCATGCGCATGGCTGGATGTGGCTGATTCCGCTGCCGGAGGACATCATGAGCGTGGGCGCGGTCTGCTACCCGGACTACATGAAGACCCGCCAGGGCGACAGCGAGGGCTTCTTGATGCGCACGCTGGCGCTCAATGCCGAACTCAACGCGCGCATGCTCGGCGCCGAGCGCGTGGCGCCGGTGCATGCCACCGGCAATTACGCCTACGAATGCACGCGCATGGCCGGGCCGCGCTGGTTGATGCTGGGCGATGCCTACACCTTCGTCGACCCGATGTTCTCCTCTGGCGTGTTCCTGGCCATGCACGGCGCCGAACGTGGCGCAGCGATGGTGGATGCGGCACTGCGCGCACCGCAGTCGGAGGCGAAACTGCAGCGCGCGCTGCAGCGCGAACTGACGCGCGGCGTGGATGAATTCAAGTGGTTCATCTACCGCTTCACCTCGCCCACCATGCGCGCCTTGTTCGCGCAGCCGCAAAACACCTGGCAGGTGGAACAGGCGGTGGTCGCGATGCTGGCCGGCGACGTGTTCGATGCCCCCAAAGTCCGCATCCGCCTGCGCGCCTTTCGCGCCTTGTACGCACTCACCACCTTGTCGATGATGCCGCGCGCCTGGCAGTCGTGGCGCCATCGCCGGCGTCAGGCCAAGCTCGGCTTCGACGGCGACACCTTGCAACGCGACACGCAACAACGAGACGCTCAATGACCGCTTCCCAGGCCCAGACCACGCACGCCGTGCGCCATCCCCGGCTGCAGGTCGACTATGTCGACCAGACCGACCCTGCCGTGCTGCTGACCGATCCGCAGGTGCTGGCCGTGTTCGGCTTCGGCGATGCGGCGCCGCGCCTGCACGACTCGCGCTATCTGCGCGTGCCGCTGCAGCCGTACCAGGCCAGCGTGCTGGAAGTGTGGCGCACCGATGCGCCGGTGAGCAGCGGCCGCGATGGCAACATCGCCTGGTCCAGCGATGGGCACCTGCAGTTCGGCGTGATCGAGATCGACGAGCAGGATGTCGATATCGAAGAAGCCGCCGCCAGGGCGTATGCGGAAATCACCGCCTTCGTCAGCAACAGCCAGACGCCACGGTTGCTGCGGATCTGGAATTACCTGGACGCCATCACCCTGGGTAGCGGCGACCGCGAACGTTACCGGCAGTTCTGCGTTGGCCGTGCACGCGGGTTGGGCGCATTCGACACCGCGCAGTTACCGGCCGCCACCGCCGTGGGCCGTTGCGATGCCGAGCGCATCATCCAGATCTACTGGCTGGCCGCCGCCAATGCCGGCACGCCGCTGGAAAACCCGCGTCAGGTCAGTGCCTACCACTACCCGCGTCAGTACGGTCCGCAGTCACCGAGTTTCGCCCGTGCCATGCTGCCGCCGGCCGGCAGCGACATGCCGTTGCTGCTGTCAGGCACCGCTGCCGTGGTCGGCCACGCCTCGATGCACACCGGCCAATTGCTGGCGCAGCTGGAAGAAACCTTCGCCAACTTCGACGCCCTGCTCGGCGCCGCGCGTCAGCAGGCACCTGCGTTACCCGCGCAGTTCGGCGCCGGCACCCGCCTGAAGGTCTATGTACGCGAGCGCGAGGACCTGCCCAGGGTTGCGCAGGCACTGGACGCCCGCTTCGGCGATGCGGTCCCGCGCCTGCTGCTGCACGCGGTGATCTGCCGCGATGAGCTGGCGGTGGAGATCGATGGGGTGCATGGGTGATGCCACCTGCCGCGGAGGCCATCTGCGGCGATCGCTTGAGCAGTGCCAACGGATGGCGCGATGCGGGCGACGTGACGCAGGCACTCCTGCGCTGTGCGTGTTCAACACCGCTTGTCGAAAGCGTTAGACAGCCGCTGACAAATGCCGGCACACCGCTGCTTCTAAGCTGGCCTCTCAGCATTGCGCGCAGAGGCCGACCATGTTGTTGCTTGCGATCGTATTGGCGGCGTCCGTTCCAGCCGCCCCCCAATTGCTAGTCGGCCAGTCGTTCGAAACCTTCGCGACGCAGACCGACAGCCTGTGCCCTGGCAGACAGGCCAGGTCGGTCACGCCCGGCGATCTGGATTTTGCGCAAGAAACCTTTGAAGCGCAGTTGCGCCCACGCACCCGCACACGGCTGGAGGCGGCGAATACTGCGGCAACTCGCTGCGCCGACCGCAATGGCCTGAGCTGCCAGGTGGAAGCAACGCTCGAAGCCCTGCAGCAAACGCGCTTGCTGGCACGTTTTTCGCGCTATGTCTGCAGCCATCCATCGCCAAGCTGATCCTGACAGAGGCAGCGCCCGACGACGCGCGCACGCGGCTGTTCACGCTCAGCCGTTGAGCAATCCCAGCACCACATCGCGCGGCAGCTTGCCGGTTTCGTTGCGCGGCAGGGCGGCGAGTTTGCGCAGGCGGCGCGGCAGGAACACCGGGTCCACGCTGACGCGCAGTGCGGCCAGCACCTGCGCTTCGTCGAGGGTGGGGGCGACCACCAGCGCGGCGATCCGCCCGACCGCCTGGCCGGGATCGGGCGCGAGCTGCACGATGGTCCCGTCGATGACACCGGGAATGGCGAGCAGGCGCCGGGTGAGATCGGCCAGCGATGCGCGTTTTCCGGCGATTTCCAGCAGGTCGGCCTGGCGGCCGCGCACCTGGAAGCGGCCGTCGTCGGCCACGTCCATCATGTCGGCCAGCAGCACCGGCGTGGCCAGATGCGGCGCATGCACCAGCGTGCCCGCAGCCTGGGTTTCCAGGCGCACGCCGGGCAAGGGCGTCCACGCCGCTTCCAGCGCCGTACGGCGCACGGCGAACACGCAGGTTTCGGTGGAGCCGAACATCTCGCGCACCTCGCCGCCGAAACGCGCTTCGGCGGCAGCGGCGATCTCCGGCGCCAGCGGCGCGGTGGCCGACACGATACCGGCCAGCGGCGGCAGCGCCACGCCGGATTCGACCAACGCACGCAGATGCACCGGCGTGGTCACCAAGACACGCGGCGCGGGAATATCGGCCAGCGCACGTGCCACATCGTCCGGGAAGAACGGGCGCCCTGCGTGCACTGCCAGCGTGGTCACCATCGGCAGCAGCACCGACAACTCCATGCCGTACATGTGCTGCGGCGGCACCGTGGCGACCACGTGCGGGACGGCATCGGTGTGCGTCCACAGGCTTTGCAGCGCGACCAGATCCTGGCGCGTGCTGGTCAAAAAACTGCCCCATGTCTTGGGGTTGGGTTGCGGGCTGCCCGTGCTGCCGGAGGTGAAACCGATCGCCACCAGCGCATCGTCGGCCAGCTGCGGAATCGGACCCTGGGCCTGCGGCAACTCGGCCGGCAGCTGCCAATACCGCGGCGGCGCCAGCTCCAGCGTCAGATCGCCCAGACAATAGGTATCGGCGTAACGCGCCTGCACTTCGCCCACGACCGCCGGCGCGCGCGAAGACGGCAGCAGCGAGACCTGCCCGCGCAGCGCACACGCATAGAACGCCACCATGAAACGGTAGCGGTCTTCGCACAGATTCACCGCATGGCTGCCCTCGGGCAGCTGCTGCGCCAGGCCGTGCACGTGTGCGATGAAGGTCGCCAGATCGACCGACTGCCCCGCGCGCCAGGCCAGCGGACGGGCGGGCGCACCAACAGCCATCGGATGGGAAACAGCGGGAGCAGGCAGGCTGGACATGGAAACCGACGGTCGCAAAAGCGCGCTAGCTTGGCCGCCACCTGCGCTGCTGGCAAGTCGGGGGTTTTCCTCTGCGGCACGCGGAGTTGATCGCCACCAGGGCGTGGCATGTGGGGACGGGCAAGTTGCGTGTACCGCGCGCCTTGTGCGGCACGGCAACCATCCTCTCTGCGCTCGGCGGGTCTTCACCCGTGTTTGCTTGCGCTGGGCGTTGCGATATGCCGGTGGCTGCAGGTGTGGATGGCAGTCGTGCGGCGCGGCGGCGCAGGTGGGTTTTCCACGCGAGATTTTCGCTACGCTCGTCTGCGCTTGTCAGTCGCGCGCGGCTTTACCGGTGCCGTGGAGTTGAAGTATTCATTTTGCTGTCGCGTCCTACCTTGCTGCGCTTGCTCTGCAACTGCATGCCTTGCGCAGCGCTCGATCATGGTCGCGCCCGCTCATCGCGCGCTAGCAGATGCGATCGGAGGCTGCATGCAGCCACGCACGCATGACCTGTGGCCCAAGCCTGCTGCGCAGGCGAACTGCTAGGCTTGCGCGCTCTCCTTTGCGTCCCGCCGTGTCCGATGCCTAGATTGTTGCCGTTGACCCTTCTGCTGGTGGCCACCGCTGCACATGCACAGTCCGCCGCCCCGCTCACCATCGAACAGGCGATGGCCGACCCGGACTGGATCGGGCCGGCGGTGGACCAGGCCTGGTGGCAATGGGACGGCAAACAGGTGCAATACCTGCTCAAGCGCGATGGCAGCCCGGTGCGCGACACCTATCGCCAGGGCACCGGCGGTGGCACTGCCGAACGTGTGGCAGACACCGCACGCGCCGGCCTGGATGCGGCAAACCCCAGTTACGATGCCACCCGCCAGCGCATGCTGTTCGCACGTAACGGCGACATCTTCCTGCGCGATCTGCGCACAGGTGCACTGACCCAGCTGACCCGCAGCAACGAGATCGAATCGCGTCCGCAGTTCGCCAGCGACGGCGGTGCGATCTGGCGCGCGGGCAACAACTGGTACCACTGGCGTGCCGATGGCGGCACCGCGCAGGTGGCGGTGGTCAAGGCCGAGCGCGACCCCAACGCCGCCCCCAAGGCCGATGTGCTGCGCGAGCAGCAACTGGCGACGCTGGCCACCTTGCGCCGCGACAAGGAGCAACGCGACGCGCTACGCACGCAGGAAGATGCCTGGCGCCGCGCCGATGCCACGCGTGCGGCAGCGCCGGTGTATCTGGGCGATGAGGTGGAGATCGTCGACAGCGCGTTGTCGCCGGACGGCCGCCATCTGCTGGTGGTCACACAGGCCAAGAGCGCCGACGAAGGTCAGGCCGGCAAGATGCCCAAATACGTGACCGAATCCGGTTACGAAGAATTCCAGGAAGTGCGTACACGTGTCGGCCGCAATGCACCGGCAGCGCATGCGCTGTGGCTGGTGGATGTCGGCGCGGGCACGGCCAAAACGCTGTCTTTCGACCCACTGCCAGGCATTTCCACCGACCCGCTGGCCGCATTGCGCAAGACGGCCAAGCGCGACGCCCTCAAGGGTAACCGCGCGGTGCGTGTGGAAAGCGATGGCGACGGCAGCGGCCCGGCCGTGCATTGGAGCGATGACGGCCGTAACGTGGCGGTGGAAATTCGCGCGGTGGACAACAAGGACCGCTGGATCGCCAGCGTGGACCTGGACAACGCCAGGCTGCAGCCACGTCACCGCCTCAGCGATAGCGCCTGGATCAATTGGGACTTCAACGATTTCGGATGGCTGCCCGACAATCGCACGCTGTGGCTGCTGTCGGAAGAATCCGGCTATTCGCAGCTGTACACCGTGGAAGGCGACGGCAAGCCGCGTCAGCGCACGCGCGGCAAGTGGGAAGTGTCGATGCCGGTGCCCAGCGCCGATGGCAGCGGCATGTTCTTCCTGTGCAATCAGAAATGGCCGGGCGATTACGAAGTCTGCAAGCTCGATCTGCGCAACGATCAACTCACCGAGATCACTGCGTTGAACGGCGTGGAAGGCTACAGCCTGTCGCCCAACGGGCAGCAGTTGCTGGTGCGCTACTCCGGCAGTTATCTGCCGACGCAACTGGCGGTGGTGCCGGCCGCAGGTGGCCAGGCCACCGTGCTCACCGACACGCGCACGCCGGCCTTCAAGGCGCAGCCGTGGATTGCGCCGCAGTACGTGCAGGTGCCTTCCAAACATGGTGCCGGCACGGTGTGGGGCAAGTATTACGGCCCCAAGACGCCGGAGCCGGGCAAGCAGTATCCGATCGTGATGTTCGTGCACGGCGCCGGGTATCTGCAGAATGTCTCCGAACGCTACACCCCGTATTTCCGCGAGCAGATGTTCCACAACCTGCTGGTGCAGCAGGGCTACATCGTGCTGGACCTGGACTATCGCGCCTCCGAAGGCTACGGCCGCGATTGGCGCACGGCGATCTATCGCAACATGGGCCACCCCGAGCTGGAAGATTATCTGGATGGCCTGGACTGGCTGGTCGCCACCAAGCAGGGCGATCGCGCACGCGTCGGCATCTATGGCGGCTCGTACGGCGGCTTCATGACCTACATGGCGCTGTTCCGCAGCCCTGGCACGTTCAAGGCCGGGGCGGCGCTGCGTCCGGTCGGCGACTGGATGCAGTACAACCACGAGTACACCTCCAACATCCTCAACACGCCCGAGCTCGATCCGGAGGCCTACAAGACGTCCTCGCCGATCAACTACGCCCAGGGCTTGCGCGACCATCTGCTCATCGCGCACGGCATGATCGACGACAACGTGTTCTTCAAGGATTCGGTGGACATGACGCAGAAGTTGATGGAGCTGCACAAGGACAACTGGCAGGTGGCGCCTTATCCACTGGAACGCCACGGCTTTACGCGTGCCGATTCATGGCTGGACGAGTACAAGCGCATCCTCAAACTGTTCAACGAGCAGGTGAAACCCTAAAGCCGGCGAAACTGCGCGTGTCTGTCCCTGGATGAAAGCGGACGACACGCGCAGGGCTCGTGCTTTGCGCGTGTTGCACACAGACGTCGGGGTCAGGCCAGCTCGCAGTCACGATCCGCCCCGACCAACGGCGCACAACGTTCCTGATGCAGCCATCCGCAGCGACGACGCTGCGAGCGGGATCGACAACGCAGCACGTGCGCAGGCACACCACACCGGCGCGTCGGTTGGTTCGCACTCACCTGTTGCTACGCAAGTGGCTCTAAGCTTGGCGCAGGACCGGTAACGCGCCATCGCTGCGCGCGCGTTGCTGCACCGGTCCGCCGCATGACCGGTGCGCCGCCGGCATGATGGCGCTTCCACTCACCACGGGCGCGGGGAAGGAAGAAGCGATGGGCCTGTGGGACCGTTTGTTTGGACGCAAGAGCACTGCGGCAAACACGCCGCGCACAGCACCGACGGCAGCGCCTGCCGCTGCCGCAGACGCCTCGGAAGCGGGGGCCGAGATCGACCCCGCACTGCAGCCGTCGCTAAGCGCGTTTCAGCGCGGCGACCATGTCGGCGCCTACAACGCTGCGCAGACCCAGCTCCACCTTGGCGCCGATGCGCAGCGCCTGTGCGCGCTGTCGTTGAGCGCGCTGGACCGCTATCGCGAAGCCTATCCGTACTGGCTGGCGCTGTACGAGCTGGAGCCCAGCGCACACAACGCACTGCAGTTGGCAACCACCTCGGTGATGTGCAACGAGATCGCGCAGGGCGAGCAGTGGTTGCTGACCTTCGACGATCTCAACGCGCAGGAGCGGTCCACCTCGCCCGCGACCGCGCGTACCAGCTTCCTCACCGCGCTCACCCGCGCCGGCCATGGGGCGCACGCGCTGCCGCATCTGGAATGGTTGCGCGAGGCATACGCCGGCATGTCCATCACCGACAGCCACTTCCTGTACGTGCGCGGGCTGCCGTTTCTCGAAGCCTTTCTTGAGCGCAGCACGCCGCTGTTGCGCCAATGCCTGCCAGCCGATGCAGTGCCCGAGTGGTACGCGCAACTGCAACCGGCGCTGGATCCCCCCGGGCAGGCGATGGTGGCTGCCCACATCGCATCGCTGCAATGAGCACCGTCCAGCCAGCATCGGCGCGGCAGCGCGGTGGCTTCGTCACTCCGTTGGCGTGGGTTTCCCTGTTGCTGGGGGTGGTCAGCGTGCTGGCCAATCTGGTGCAGATCGCAATGATCGCACTGACGCCAGGTGCGGCATCGCTAGGGCTGCCCGCAGGCATCACCCTGCCCCACTCCTGGCAATGGCTGATCGATCACGCGCTGTCCTTATCCCTCGCCGGCGCGGTGCTCTCGGCTGCGTTCTGCTGGTTGAGTTGGGCGCTGCTGCAGCGGCGCGAGTGGGCGCGGCTTGGCTTCGTGGCGGTGTTGCTGGGGACCGGAGTGCTCAATTTCGGCGGACTGGCGTTGATCGGGCCATTGTTCGACGGCGTGCAGACGCTGCTGCCCGCCGATGTGCTGCAAAGCCCGGAATGGCCGCAGATGCAGGCACGTTTGCAGGCCACCCAGCAGATGGCATTGGTCCTCACCGGCCTGGGTGCGCTGGCGATCGGCTGCGTGCATGCGGTCCTGGCATGGCGGTTGTGCACGCCCGCTGTCCGCGCGGAGTTTTTGCAACCGTAGTGACTTGGGAGCAGGCAGGGATGCTGCAGCCTGCAGCAGATCAGCTGCCTTGCGACGAGATACGCCTCGCTCGCCAGTTGCCCATCAAAAACTGAGCGCTTGCGTGGGCGGTGGCCTGGCTATCTTCAAGCCCGGGTCGACTGTACGGCGCCCGCATCGCTCGCGGCACACGCAGTGCACCCATCCTTGCGGCGAGGACACTTGAGGGAGCCGCGCTCTCGCCAGACAGTTTGCTGGTGGTCTTGTTGAGAAACGAAAACACCACCTCGCACGGTGGGCGGATTGTTGGTTGCCGCGCTGGAATGTTGCGCACCGACCAACTCGACTGTCACTGCCCAGCAGTGATCACTGCGCCCTCATCCCCGCATCGCACTGCGACAAACGGGCGCGCTTGCGCGGGATGCACCGCGCGGAGTGCACGGCTTAGAATTGGGACATGAACGAATTCGACCGTGTACGCGATTATCTGACCGACCTGCAGGACCGGATCTGCGCCGCTGTGGAAGCTGCCGACGGCAAGGCACGATTCGCCGAGGATCTTTGGAAGCGCGAAGAAGGCGGCGGTGGCCGGACCCGCATCCTGCGCGATGGCGCGGTGTTCGAGCAGGCCGGCATCGGTTTTTCGGACGTGTCCGGTACGCGCCTGCCGCCGTCGGCCAGTGCGCACCGGCCCGAGCTTGCCGGTGCGACCTGGCGTGCATGCGGCGTCTCGTTGGTGTTTCATCCGCACAATCCGTCTATCCCGACCACGCACATGAACGTGCGCTACTTCCGCGCCGAGCGCGATGGCGAGGTGGTAGCCGCCTGGTTTGGTGGTGGCTTCGACCTGACCCCGTTCTATCCCTTCGATGAAGACGTGCAGCACTGGCATCGCGTTGCGCAGGCGCTGTGCGTGCCGTTTGGCCAAGAGCGCTATGCCGCGCACAAGCGTTGGTGCGACGAATATTTTTTCCTGCGCCACCGCAACGAAACGCGTGGCGTGGGCGGGCTGTTCTTCGACGATCTGGGTCAGGACTTCGAGCGCGACTTTGCCTACCAGCGTGCCGTGGGCGATGGCTTTCTGGACGCCTACCTGCCGATCGTCGAGCGCCGCAAGGACACACCCTACGGCGAGCGCGAACGCGAGTTTCAGCTGTACCGTCGTGGGCGCTACGTGGAATTCAATCTGGTCTACGACCGCGGCACCCTGTTCGGTCTGCAAAGCGGTGGGCGTGCCGAGAGCATCCTGATGAGTCTGCCGCCGCGGGTGCGCTGGGAGTACGGCTTTACGCCGGAGCCAGGCAGCGCCGAAGCGCGCCTGGCCGATTACCTGATCCCGCGGGACTGGCTGGGTTGAACGAAACGCCGCTGTAAGGCGCGGCGTCCAGGCGGACGTCCAGGCAGACGGCGGCACTGTCGGACACGTTACAGCGCATCGCGAGCAGGTGCGTTGCCTGCTGACGGTTCGATCGACTGCGTGTCATCGGTGCGCCATGCCGCCCGGCGACAGCGGCCGCACAGGCGCGGATTGCGCGACGCGACGGCGGCCGGTCCCTCAGCAGAATGAAACTCGCCAACCATTGGCGGTATCGGCAGCGTGCATGGCAAGCGCGCACATGCAGCAATCGCAAACCGATAAATGAATACCCGCGCGGCCCGTCTATAAACTGAATGGGCAGCATGGCCTCGTCCCGAGGTCGCAGCATGCCCTCTGCATCGCCGCACCTGACGATTGAGCGGGCATTTACGCTGCAATGCGGCATGCATTGGAGCTCGACGCCAAGCGAATGCGTTGCCTGCACGGGGCTCTGACTGGTGTAGCTACAAGCCACGCACCTGCACGAACCGAGGCACCTGCCGCATCGCAGTTAACGCTGCAGCGCTTGCGCATAGTGGGAAAACACAAATAAAAAAGCCCCGCAGACCAGGGGGAGGTCGGCGGGGCCAGGGAACGGAAACTTGGGGAGGAGTTTCCGCTCCGAGATCTGCTCCAGGGGATGGGAGAGATCTGCCGACAGGCGTTGCGCCCGTCGAGGGATATAACAACATTTTCCACATTGATGGATCGTGAAGATGACTGTTAAAAAAATGTAGAATTTAGGGGGTATTCATTCCATTAACTCAGCTGAATTCACATTATGTTTGGAACGGATTATTGCTGATCTGCGTATTCAGCATATCCGCCATTCACCGCATCAATGCGCCTGGTCCCAATTATCGCCAACGCCCGAATCGACCACGAGCGGCACGCGTAATTCAGCAGCGCCCGTCATGCGCGTGGTGACCTCGCTCAGCAGCGTGTCGACGAAATCGACGTCGGCTTCGAACACCAGTTCGTCGTGCACCTGCAAAATCATCTTCGCGCGTTGCGCGTGGTCGGCGATCCAGCCATCCACGTTGACCATCGCGCGCTTGATGATGTCCGCAGCGGTGCCCTGCATCGGCGCGTTGATGGCGGCGCGCTCGGCACCGGCACGCTGGCCCTGACTGCCGGCATTGATGAAATCCAGGTACAACCTGCGGCCGAACACGGTTTCCACATAGCCCTTGTCGCGCGCCTGCTGGCGGGTGGTTTCCATGAAGTCGCGCACGCCCGGGTAACGGCTGAAGTACAGCGCAATGTAATCCTGCGCCTCGCCGCGGCCGATACCGAGCTGGCGGGCCAGGCCAAAGGCGCTCATGCCATACATCAGGCCGAAGTTGATCGCCTTGGCAGCGCGGCGTTCGTCAGCGCTGACGGTGTCGATGGTGCGGCCGAATACTTCGGCGGCCGTGGCGCGATGCACGTCGGCGCCGGACTCGAACGCACCCACCAGCCCGGGGTCGCCGGACAGGTGCGCCATGATGCGCAGCTCGATCTGCGAATAGTCGCAGGCGATCAGCTTGCGTCCGGGCGGTGCGACGAAGGCGCGGCGAATGCGGCGGCCGTCTTCGGTGCGGATCGGGATGTTCTGCAGGTTCGGATCCGAGGAGGACAGCCGCCCGGTGGCGGCACCGGCCTGGTGGTAGCTGGTGTGCACGCGCCCGGACTGCGGGTGGATCATCTCCGGCAGCTTGTCGGTGTAGGTGCTGCGCAGCTTGGTCAGGCCACGGTATTCCAGGATGACCCGCGGCAGCTCGTGCTGGTCGGCGATGGCTTCCAGCGCCTCTTCGTTGGTCGAGGGCTGGCCCTTGGGCGTCTTGACCACGGCAGGGAGCTTGAGCTCGTCGAACAGCAGGGCCTGCAGCTGCTTGGGCGAATCCAGGTTGAAGGTGCGCCCGGCCAGCTCGGTGGCTTTCTGCTGGGCGGCGAGCATGCGCTTGGACAGGTCCGCGCTCTGGCGGCGCAGTTCGGCCGCATCCACGCACACTCCGTTGGCTTCGATGCGGGCCAGCACGTCCACCAGCGGCATTTCGATGTCGCGGTAGACGCGCTCCAGGCCCGGTTCGCTGGTCAGGCGGGGGCCGAGCACGCGATGCAGGCGCAAGGTGATGTCGGCGTCTTCGGCGGCGTAGCGGGTGGCGTCTTCCAGGCTGATCTGGGCGAACGGGATCTGCTTGGCGCCCTTGCCGCAGACGTCTTCGTACTTGACGGTGTCGTAGCCGAGATAGCGCTTGGCCAGGCTGTCCATGTCGTGGCGGGCGCTGCCGGAATTGAGCACGAAGCTCTCCAGCAAGGTGTCGTCGGCGTAGCCGGCCAGCTCCACGCCATGCCGGCGCATCACGTGCAGGTCGTACTTGCCGTGCTGGCCGAGCTTGCGCACCGCAGGGTCGGTCAGCAGCGGGGCCAGTTGCGCCAGCGCCTGGGTGCGGTCGAGCTGGACCGGGGCACCGGGGAAGTTGTGGCCGAACGGCAGGTACGCCGCCTGGCCGGGCTCGGCGGCCACGCTCAGGCCGATCAAATCGGCTTGCAGCGGGTCCAGGCTGTCGGTTTCGGTATCGAAGGCGAACTGGCCGGCGGCACGCAGCCGCGCGATCCAGCTGTCGAGCTGCTCCTGGGTCAGGATGGTGTCGTACTGGCCGGGCGCCGACAGCGACGGATCCAGATCCACCGCGGCGTTGACGGGGCCGGAGACGAAGCCGGTGCCGCGCGCGCGGCCCGGCTCGGTGCGCGCAGTGGCAGCAGCAGCGCCCAGCGCCACCGGCTCGGCCAGCAGGCCCGCCTGGGCGGCGGCCGCACCACCGAGTTCGCGCAGCGCCTGGGTGAAACCGTAGCGGGCGTACAGCACCGCCAGCGCCTCGGCGTTGGGCTCGCGCAGGTCCAGCGCGCGCGGGCCGCTGGCCAGGGTGACATCGGTCTTGATGGTGACCAGCGCGCGGTTGAGCGGCAGCCGTGGCAACGCGGCGCGCAGGTTGTCGCCGATCTTGCCCTTGATCTTGTCGGCATTGGCGATGACGCCATCGAGCGAGTCGTATTCGGCCAGCCATTTGGCGGCGGTCTTGGGGCCGCACTTTTCCACGCCGGGCACGTTGTCGACGGTGTCGCCCATCAGCGCCAGCAGGTCGACGATCTGCTCGGGCCGCACGCCGAACTTGGCGACCACCGCCGCGTCCGAATCCATGCGGCTGCCGCTCATGGTGTTGACCAGTTCGATGCCCGGGCGCACCAGCTGGGCGAAGTCCTTGTCGCCGGTGGAGATGGTGACGGCCAGGCCATCGGCGGCGCCCTGCAGGGCCAGCGTGCCGATCACATCGTCGGCTTCCACGCCGTCGATACGCAGGATGTCGATGCCCAGCGCATGCACGATGTCGCACATCGGCTGCACCTGCGCGCGCAGGTCGTCGGGCATCGACGGTCGGTTGGCCTTGTAGTCGGCATACAAGTCATCACGGAAGGTTTTACCGGGCGCATCCACCACGAAGGCGATGTAGGCCGGGCGCTCCTTCAAGGTGGCGCGCAGCATGTTGACCACGCCGAACAAGGCGCCGGTGGGCTCGCCCTGCGCATTGGTCAGCGGCGGAAGCGCGTGGAACGCGCGATACAGGTAACTGGACCCGTCGATCAGGACTAATCTGCTCATGACCCAATTCTACGCTGCACGCCCAGGGCACACCGCGCCAGCGCATACTTGCCGACGCTCAATACGGATCACGACAATGAACAAAGCACGTCTTTTGCTGCTGCCGTTCTTGCTGCTCGGCGGCTGTGCCACCAGCGGCGGCGACCGCGCCGGTGGCGATATCCCGGCTGGTGCCGATGTCACCAGCAAGACCATGGGCAACGGCGACAAGGTCGACGAATACCGCGTCAACGGTCAGCTGGAAATGGTGCGGGTGACGCCGGCGCGCGGGGCGCCCTACTTCCTGTACGACCGCGACCACGACGGGCATACCGACGCGGAAAGGGACAAGGTCAACAAGGTGTATTGGCAGCTGTATAGCTGGTGATTCGGGATTGAGGATTGGGGATTCGTAAAGCAGGGGCCGCGGGTCGGAGACGTTGCGTGGCTCTGTTTTTGATCTCTGCCTTGGTGGGTTAGGTGCGTTGCGGCGTTGCTTGTCGAGATGGCTGACAGAGGCCTGGGTACCGTTCTTCGCATGCCGGCGTCGTGCGCCGCCAGTTCTGCTGTTTTGCGGTGACGGCACGGCTGGGCGTGTGGCTCAGCGTTCTTCCTGTTGGCGCACCGCTCGGCTTTCTCCGCCCGGTCCGGTGCACCAGCTGGTCAGCTTGCTCGGCCTGCCGGGCGCTTGCGCAGCGTCAGCTGTCTTCCAGCGGGCCGGTGACGCGTTGCAGTTCGTCGATGCCGGCCGGGGCCAGCTCCTTCATCAGGGCCAGGAAATCGGCGCCGACCAGGCGTTGCGCGCGGCGCAGCAGCATCGGTACCGGGCTGGATGGTTCGTGCCGGGCGTAATAGGCGCAGATCTCTTCCAGCCGCCGCTTCACATCATCGGGGCCGGCGATCTCGTCGTTGCGGCGCGTGGCGTTGGTTGCCGTGGCGACGGCATGGCCTTCGCCGGCAGCCTGCTCGCCGTCTTCGGTGACCGCCAAGATGCCCTGCCACGCTTGCCAGTGCGGCAGCACGAAGCGCTCCAGATCGCGCAGGTCGGTCAGTAGCGGGCGCAAGTCGGGGGCGGCCGTGCCGACGCGCTCGCTCAGCAGCGCATCGATCGCCCGCGCCTGCCGCAGCGCTTCGGTAATGGCCTGGGCAGAGGTGGCCAGCGTTTCCGGCGTGCAGTCCTGGCAGCAGGCTTCGATCTCGGCCAGGCTGGGGCCGCTCTGGCCGTCGGGCAGCCTGATGCTGCCATTGGCCACGCGCAGATCGCGCAGACTGAAGCGGCCCAGCCGCGGCGACTGCACGAACGCGGTGGTGCGCAGCGCGCCGAGCAGGCCCATCGGGTCGCTGAGGCCAACCAGCGCATTGATGCGCGAGGTCGGGTCGTTGTCGTCGTCGGCATCCAGCTGCGGATGCACGCTGTCCCAATGGCGCTCAAGCAGGCCATGGATCAACGCCAGCGCATCGGCCCAGCCCGGCAGGCCGCGCAGGCGCAGCCAGGCGGCGCCGAGCCTGCCGGCCACGCGCAGGTCGCGGCTACGCCGGCACAGGTCCAGCGCCAGCGCCTGTACCTTGTCCCAGTCCGGTTCTTCGGCGGCGATGACGCTCTCGCCCAGCGCGCGCTCGGCGCGGACCGCCGATTCGCGCTCCAGGCGCAGGAACTCCGGGTCGTATTCCAGATCCGGTCCGGCCGGGGCGTCGTCGCCGAGCGGCGTCAGCAGGGTCTCCAGGGAACTGTCGTCTTGCATGGCACGGCCTCCATCGGGGGAGCCGCCGCGGTAAGCGGCGGCAGGCAGATCACTCGGGGCTGCAGACTGCGTCCGGATCGCCGGCATCGCAGGCCGGCTGCTGGTCGTCGGGCAGACGCAGGCCGGGGCGGACCAGGCCGAAGGCGCGGTACGGGGTACCGCTGGCCGACAGGTCCACGAAGGCCACGGTGCGGCTGGCCGAACTCTGCGCACGGCCCGCAAACGCCGAGGCCGGCACATTGAAGCCGGAGGCGCCGGCCAGATCGAGCAGGCTGCCGTCCACCGCCGTGGCGTTGAAATACGCCGGCGGCGCGCCGATCGCCGCCACGGTCTGGGTGCCGGTGCCGGTCACATAGATCGGGTTCTGCTGCGTACCGATCTGGCCGGTGGCGGCAAAGGTGCCGGTGCCGTTGCGCAACGGCGCGCGGCCGTCCTGGAACAGATTGCCGCGTACCGACAGGAACATCGCGCTGTTGCCGGCATCCACGCTGTAGCTGCTGCCATTGGCCAGCACCAGCAGCAGGTCTCCGCCGTTGGTGAAGCTGAAACCGTTGCTGGCGGTGACCTCGCCCAGGCGCACCACCCGGTTGTCGATGAAGCCGGCCGCATCGCCCAGCGCCACTGGCCCGCCTGCGCTACCGCTGAGCAGGGTGGCGGCGATCGCACTGCCGGCGCGCTGACGGATGCCGGCGACGGCCTGCAACCAGCTGGTGGCACCGCTGAGCTGGCCGCTCAGCTGCAATTCGCCGCCACTGCGCAGGCGCAGCGAGGGGCCGCCGTCGACGCGGCCGCTGACCAGCAATGTGCGGTTGCTGAGCACATCCAGGCCCTGCGCGCTGAAGTCGCCGAGCACATCGATGGCGTTGCCGCTGCCGGTGAGCGCGACCGCCCCGGCGGCGTTGCCGCTGAGCTGACCGGCGCGCAGGCTGCCGGCGTCCTGGGTGATCGCCCCGCCGCTGCTCAAGGCCACGCTGGCGGGCTCAACGTCGTGGCTGAGTACGACGCCGGTGCCGCCGCGCAGGGCGATGGCGCTGGCGCTGAGCGTGCCAGCGGTGGTGAGCTGGCCACCGGCCTGCAGACGCAGGGCATCGCTGGCTTGCGCGGTCGCCGCCAGGTCGTTGCGATCGACGATGGCGATGCTGCTGCCGCGCGCCTGCACGGTGCCCTGGAAGTCGTTATCGGCCGCATCCAGCACGATCGCGCCGGTGCCGGCATCGAGCAGGCTGCTGCCGACCACCGTCAATGCGCCTTGCTGGGCGATGCCGGCAGCGGTGGCCGCAGGCACGGCGATCGCCTGGGCGACGACCGTGTTGGCGCTGGCCGTTGCTACACTCCCGCTGCGTGCCACCAGCGCACCGCCGATCCGCCCCTGGCCCAGGTCCAGGCCGGCGCCGCTGGCGACCTCCAGTGCATCGACATCCAGGTTGCCCAGGACCAGCGCATTGCGATCGCGCACGCTGGCCGTGCCGCCGCTCAGGCTCACCGCCGCCTGGAAATCGTTGTCGGCATCGGTCAATGCAATGGCGGCGCCACCGCTGTTGATGCGGGTACTGCCGGTAACGGTCAAGGCGCCGCTCTGGGTGACGGCGCCGCCGTTGCTGGCCGCATCCAGATCGCCATTGACCAGGCCAACGCCCAGATTCAACGCACCGCTGTTGCGGACCTGCAGGTCGCCGGTGTTGAGCGTGCCCAGGGTCAAGGCATTGGCATCGCGCACGCTGCTGGCACCGCCGGTCAGGGCGAGCACGCCCTGGAAGTCGTTGCCCGCCGCCTCCAGGGCAATGGCGCCGCCGCCGGCATCGACCGCGGTGTCGCCTGCGACCAGCAATGCGCCGCCGGTCTGGGTGATCGCGGCGTTGGTGCTGTTCAAGCGCAGCACGTTGCTTGCCGTGACCGTGTTGCTCAGCGCAATGCCGTTGGCGCCGGTCAATTGCACCGTGCCACCGCGCAACGCGCCGGCAGTGCGCAAGGTGCCGCCGTTGGCTGTCAGCGTCAGCGCGCCGGTGCCGGCGTCGATCTGGCTGGCCGGCAGGTTCAAGTCACCGCCCGCGACCAACGCGATCGCCGCGTTGGCACCGCTGCGCGCTGCCGCGATGCTGAGGTCGTTGCGATCCTGCACGGCGATGGCGTTGCCGGTGAGAGCAAGCGCGCCGACGAAGTCGTTATTGGCATCGGTCAAGGCGATGTCGCCGCTGCTGGCATTCAACGTGGATGCACCGCCGACCGACAACCCGCCGCTCTGGGTGATCGCTGCATTACCGCTGGTGCCGTTCAACGCACCACGCACCACGCCGCTACCGAGACTCAATGCGCCACTGCTGTTGGCGGTGAGTGCATTGGTGGACAGCGCGCCGAAACTGAGTGCGTTGCCGGCGATCTGCACATCGCCTGCCGTGAGATTGACCACGCCGTTGAAGGTGTTGCCGGCGGTGTTGAGCGTGACGTTGCCGCTGCCGGCGTTGACGGTGGTGGTGGTGCCAACGTTGAGTGCCGCCGCGGTCTGCGTCATCGCCGTGTTGTTGCTGCTCAACGACAGCGTCTCTGTGGTGGTGATGGTGTGGCCGATGGTGAGGCCGTCGCGTGCGGACAGGGTCACGTTGCGGCCACGTAAGTCGCCGCCGGTGCTCATGCTGCCACCGTTGGCGATCAGGGCAAGATCGGCGGTGCCGGTGTCCAGGGTCTGCGCGGACAGATTCAGTGCGCCGCCGGCGGTCAACGCGATGGTGCCGTTGGCGCCGGCATTCAAGGCATTGATGGTGAGGTTGCCGCTATCGGCCACCGTGATGCCGGTGCCGGTGAGGCTGATGCCAGCGCCAAAGCGGTTGCTGCCGCTGTTGAGCGCGATGCTGGCGCTACCGGCATCGACGGTGCTGGCACCCACCACGTCGAGTGCGCCGGCGTTCTGCACGATGGCGGCATCGGTGCTGTGCAGGGCGAGCGTGTTGGCGGTGACGGTGTGGCCGAGCGTCAGGCCGTCGCGTCCGAACAGCGTCACGTCGTTGCCACCCAGGTCTGCGGCCGTGCTCAGTGCGCCGCCGTTCGATGACAGGGTCAGGTTGCTGTTGCCGACCGCGATAGCCTGCGACGGCAGGCTCAAGGTACCGCCAGCCGTCACGACCACCGCGCCAGTGCCGGTGCTGGTCAATGCGGCGAGGCTGAGGTTGTCGCCGTTGGTCACGCCAATGCCGTTGCCGGTCAGGCGCACGCTGTCGAAGTTATTGCCGGCTTGCAGCAACGAAATCGCACCCGTGCCTGCATCGACCGTGGTGGCGCCGCTGACCAGCAGTGCGCCGCCGCTTTGCGTAATCGCGGCATTGCTGCTGGCGAGCGACAACGTGCGCGCGGTGATGTTCTGGCCCAAGGCCAAGCCGCTGTTGGCGCGCAGGCTCACCTCCTCGCCAAGCAACGCTGCCGACAGGCTCAGGTGGTTGGCGATCAGATTGATGTTGCCGCTGCCGTTGTTCAACGTCGTACCCGGCAGGATCAGGTTGCCGCCTGCGGTCAGCGCGATCGTGCCGCCGTTGTTGCTGGTCAACGCCGAGAGCGTGAGATCGTTGCTGTCGCGCACCGCGATGCCGGCGCCGGTCAGGCGCATGCTGCCCTGGAAATCGTTGCTGCCGTCGGTCAGCGCAATGGCGCCGCTGCCGGCATTGAGGGTGGCGGCAGCATCGACGATCAGTCCGCCGGCCTGGCCGATGGCGCCATTGCCGCTGGTGGCGGCAAGCGTGCCGGCAACGCGACCACTGCCCAGGTTCAATGCGCCGTTGCTGGTGGCGGTGAGGCTGCCGGTGTTCAGCGTGCCCAGCGTCAAAGCGCCGCTGTCGCGGATCGATACATCGTTGCCGGCCAGGCTCACTGCGCCGCCGAAGTGATTACCCGCACTGCACAGTGCGATCGCACCGGTGCCGGTGTCGAAGCTGGAGGTCGAACCGAGACGCAAGGCGCCTGCGGCCTGGTTGATCGCGCTGTTGCTGGTGGACACCGACAACGTGTTGCTGTCGATGCCGGTCGCCAGCGTGAGTGCGTTGGCGCTGAACAGCGAGACCGCATTGCCGAGGAGATCGCCGCCCAGTGTCAGCGTGCCGTTGTCTGCGCGCAGCGTCAGGTTGTCGGTACTGCTCAATCCGCTGCCAGGCAGCGTGAGCGAGTTGCGTGCAGTGAGCGCGATGGCGCCGGCGCCACCGTTGCTGAGCGAGACCACGCTGAGGTCGTTCGCATCGACCACCGCGATATTGCGGCCGGTCAGTGCAATGCCGTTCTTGAAGTCGTTATCGCCTGTCAGCGAGATGGCGCCGTTGCCGGCATCGACGGTGGCCAGACCGCCGACGTCGAGCACGCCCGCATTCTGGGTGATAGTGGCGTTGGTGGCAGTCAAGCCCAGGGTGCCGCCGGCGGTGACGTTGTGATTGAGCACCACGCCATCGCGCGCGCTCAAGCTGACGTTGCCACCGCTCAAGGCGCCGAGCGTACTCAATGCACCGCCATTGGCGGTCAGGCTGAGCGCGCCGGTGCCGGTGCTGAGGTTTTGCGTGGGCAGCGTGAGTGGGCCGCCGGCGGTCAGGGCGATGGCGCCATCGGTGCCGTTGCTGATCGAGGCGATGCGCAGATCGTCACGATCGACCACGCTGATGCCGGTGCCGGTCAGGCTGACGCCGCTACGGAAATCGTTGTTGCCGTCGGTCAGCGCGATGGCGCCGCTGCCGGCGTTGAGGGTGGCAGTGCCATCGACGATCAGTCCGGCGCCCTGACTGATGGCGCCGTTGCTACTGGTCGCAGCAAGCGTGCCGCGGACGCTGCCGCTGCCCAGGTTCAACGCCCCGTTGCTGGTGGCGATGAGGTTGCCGGTATTCAGCGCACCCAGCGTCAGCGCGCCAGTGTCGGCGATGCGGGTGTCGCCTCCGGTCAGCGTCACCACACCCTGGAAATCGTTGGTCGCTTCGTCCAGTTCGATGACGCCGGTTCCGGCACTGATAGTGCTGGTGCCGGTGGCGGTCACGCTGCGGCCGGTCTGGGTGATCGCGCTATCGGTCGTGGTCAGTGCCAGCGTGCCGCTTGCGGTGACGTCATGCGCCAGGGTAATGCCGGCGGTACCGGTGAGGTCCACGTTCGTGCCGGCCAACGCGGCGCGCGTGGTGAGGCTGCCGCCGCTGGACAGGGTGAGGTTGGCGCTGCCGGTGTTGATCGCCGCTGCCGGCAGCGTCAATGCACCGGTGGCACGCAGCGACAGTGCGCTGTTGTTGCCAAGGCTCAAGGTGCCGATCGACAGAGTACCGGCAGCGTTCAACGAGATACCGCGCCCGGTCGCGCTGACCAGATCGCCAAAGGTATTGCCGCTGTTGTTCAGCGTGATCGCGCCGGTGCCGGCAGTGAGGTTGCTGGTGCCGAGGATGGTCAAGCCGTCGGTTCCCGACTGCGTGATTGCGCCGTTGTTGCTGGTGGCGAGCAACGTACCGCCCACCCGGCCGCTGCCCAGGTTCAACGCGCCGTTGCTGGTGGCGGTGAGATCGTTGCTGGTCACCGCACCCAACGTCAGCGCGCCGCTGTCGCTGATGCGTGTGTTGCCGCCGGTCAGCGCCACCGCACCCTGGAAGTCGTTGCTCGCACCGTCCAGCGTCATGGTGCCGGTTCCGGCATTGATGGTGCTGGTGCCGGTGGCGGCCACGCTGCCGGCGGTTTGGGTGATCGCATTATTGGTGGCGGTCAATTTCAGCGCGCCGCTTGCAGTGACGTCGTGCGCCAGCGCGATGCCGCCGCTACCGGTGAGGTCCACGTTCGTCCCGGCCAACGCAGCGCGCGTGGTGAGGCCACCGCCGCTGGCCAGGGTGAGGTTGGCGCTGCCGGTGTTGATCGCCGTTGTCGGCAAGGTCAATACGCCACTGGCGCTCAACGACAGCGCGCTGTTGCTATCGAGGTTCAACGTACCGATCGAGAGATTGCCTGCCGCGTTCACGGCAATGCCGTTTCCGCTGGCGCTCAACAGGCCACCGAAGGTATTGCCGCCGTTGGTCAACGAAAGCGCACTGCCGGACTGCAGGAACTGGCTGGTGCCCGTCACCGCCAGCGAACCGGATTGAGACAACGCGACCGTGTTGGTCAGGCTGAGGTTGCCGCCTACGTCCAGGTTGCCGAGGCCGCCGATCTTGTTGGCCCCGCTGAAGGTGGCACTGCCACCGATAAAGCCACCCAGGCTGCCGGCGGTGTAGATGCCGGTCTGCTGTACGCCGCGACCGGTGCTCAGGGTGATGGCCCCGGTGCCGGCATCGATGCTGCCGCCGCCGGCGACATCCAAGCTGCCTGCGCCGGAGGCGATCAGCGACACGCTGCCGTCGGGACCATTGGACAGCGACGACGCACGAATGGTGCCGCTGTTGTTGATGAGTCGATCGAAGATGCCTTGCGCCGCGCGCGCCTGCAGCTGGATCGCGCCGCCCGGCGCGCTCAGGGTGCCGGAATTGTCCACCGCTTCGGTGGCCAGGCTCAGCTGCAGCGGCTTGTCGATCAGCACGCCGAAGCCGCCGCTTTCGAACGTCAGCGTGGCTGCGTCGGCACCGGCGAGGGTGATGTTGCCGGCGGTGGCGGTGATGGTGCCGCTGTTGGCGACCCGGCCGCCGATCAACGTGGCCGACCCGGCCGCCGCATTGATGGTGCCGCTGTTGGAGACCAGCGCCACGGTATTGCCGCCGGCGTCGAAGACGTAGTTGCCGTTCATGAACTGGGACACGCTGGTGCCCAGCGTACTGACCACCAGGCCGCCGACATTGACGTTGGCGGTGCTTCCGAGCAGCACGCCGTTGCTGTTGAGCAGGAACACCTGCCCGTTGGCAGTGAGGTTGCCGAAGATCTGCGTGGGGTTGCCCCCCTGCACCAGGTTGAGCACCACCGAGGTGGTCGTTGGCTGGTTGAAGGTCATCGTCGCCGCCGAGCCGATGTCGAACGCCGACCAAGTCAGCGCCATGCGCGCGGAGGTCTGGTCGACGACCCGGGTCGTGCCGCTGGCAGCGTTGATGGTGCCGGTGCCGCCGACGATGCTGCCGCCGGTGGGCAACTGGTTGGCCGCTACCTGGGCCAGGCCGCTGGCCGGCATGGCCATCAGCGCAGCTGCCAGCGCGAGGGCCAGCGGGCGATGACGCAACGGGAGCGTGCGCGGCGAGGTCGCGGGATGGATGGTGGCGTGCATGCGCAGATCCCTCAGAAAGTGAAGCCGAAACGCGTGTAGATGCGGGCGTCGTCGCGTCCGTCGGAGGCATCGCGCGCACCGGTCGGAAGCGCGGCGCTGATGCGCCATTCGAAATTGGCGTACTGCGGCAAGCGGAAGGTCAGGCCCACGCCGGCGGCATCGAAACTGGCCGGTGCCAGGCGGCCATTGGCGGCGAACACGCGGGCGTGGTCGGCGAAGACATCCAGCTCCAGCAATTCGCGCCAGGGCCGGCCATTGAACGGCGATGCGGCGTCGGCAAAACCGGGGGCATCGATGTGGTATTCGAGCGCGGTGTAATAGCCGCGGTCACCCAATGCTTCGGAGACCGGATAGGCGCGCACGCTGTCGGGCCCACCGACAGCGAACTGCTCCATCGGGGTCAGCGTATCGTCGCTGTATTGGCCGTTGAACTTGAAGTACAGCCGCTGCGTGCGGGTGAGGTATTGCAGGCGCGTGTAGGCCAGCCGCGCGATGGTGAAATAGCTGTCGCGACCGGGGCTGATCTGGTCCACCGGCGCCGAGCGGTCGCGCAAGGATTGGCGCACGCTCACCTGCAGCAGATCCACACCGCGCCAGCGCAGATCGGTGCGCCGCAACGACAGGCCCAGTTCGGCGACATCGAACTGCTGGTCGGACAACTGCATGCCCAGCGCACTGAGCTTGGATTGCTCGCGCAGATAGCGCGCTGAGCCCTGCAACTGCAGCACTTCGCTGTTGATGAATTTCCAGTCGGCGCCGGTGTAGACGATGGAGGTCGGCCCCTTCAGGCCAAGCCGGGCGAACACGCCGTTGCGCACTTCCAGTTCGCTGCGGCTGGCGCCGATCACCGCGCTCAGGCCGGACACGCGACCGATCGGCAGGCCATACGACAGCGCGCCGATCTGGCTCTGCCGCGGCGCCAGCGAATAGGCGTAGTTGGCGGCGAACACATCGCCCAGGCCGAGCGGGCTATTCCAGGTAATGCCGGCCTGGGCGCGATAGCGGCCGGTCAGCTCGGTGCCGTAGTTGTTGCCGCCCAGGGTGATCACATAGGGGCGGGCGGCCTCGCTGGCAACCAGCACCACGTCGGTCTCGCCTTCCTTCTGGCCGGGCTGCAGTACCGACGACACCGACACCCCGGGCAGATCGCGCGCATACAGCAGCGCGGTGTCCACGTCCTGCTTGCGCAGCGGGCGGCCCTGCAGCTGGCGCAGCGGTGCAGACAACGCGTTGCCGCGGTAGCGTGCGGCGCCCTGCACGCTGATCTGGCCGATGCGCCCTTCCAGCACGCGGATCTCGATCAGTTGATCGGGCCCCGGCGTCTGCGCCGGCAGATAGGCCGTGCTGACGATGAAGCCGGCCTGGCGATAGGCGCGGGTGACGGCGTCGGCCACCGCCTGGAGCTGGTCGAAGCGCAACGCCACCACCGGCTGGCCCTGGGCCAGTTCGGCGAAGGCAGCGTCGGCCACGGCCTGCATGCGGGCCGGGTCGATGCCGGCCTCCGGGTAGTGACCCACATCGCGCACGCGAAAGCCGCGCACCTGCAGGGTGACCGCGTCGGTCCGGTCCTTCATGGCCGGCACCGCCGCTGCGGACTGCGCAGCAGCCGTGGCATCGGCCGGGGATTGCGCCCACGCAGGTGCGGCCAGCAGAAGGCACGCGGACACCGCCGCGGCCAGACACGTCATACGCATACGTCCATTTCCCCTGAGACCATCCGTTGTTGCGCATGGCCGACGTGTCCCACTGCATAGACAGGCGCCACAGTGGCCACTGCACAGCAGTTGGCGTGCCTGACCTCGCCCTTTGCTGAACGTCGATCAAACCCTGACGTACATTTATGCAATGTTAGCAATATTATTGCTATGAACATCACAATTGCGAAGACCGCGACCACCTGACTGCGCAGTTTGCGTGTGACCCG
Organism: Xanthomonas sp. D-99; assembly: GCF_017746145.1. Taxonomy (NCBI): domain Bacteria; kingdom Pseudomonadati; phylum Pseudomonadota; class Gammaproteobacteria; order Lysobacterales; family Lysobacteraceae; genus Xanthomonas; species Xanthomonas sp. D-99. Next base: position 28,734 of record NZ_JAGHWU010000024.1, read on the forward strand.
ATACCCCAACAGCGGGCTCGGCCGCGCATCAGACGAACTCGGCAGGGCGTTGCGCAGGGTCACCCCCTGGGTCTGCCGGGCGGCGTCCAGCACGCGCCGACGGCGTGCGCGGTATTGCTCACGGTCGAGTTGGCCCTGCTGATGGGCCAGCGCCAGCGCCTGCAGCTGCGCATTGGCCGGGTGCGCAGCGGCAGCGGTGGGCGACGGCGGGGCGGCGCTCATGGCAGTTCCCGCAGCAGGCGCAGGCCCACGTCCGGCTGCGCCGAGCCGTTGTCGGCACGGCTGGCCTGCACCGTGCAATCGGACCAGTAGCTGGAAAAACTTCCGCCGCGCGCCTGCACGCCTGTTCCGGTCGACACCCATTCCCAGACATTGCCGGTGAGATTGATCAGGCCCCAGGGGTTGGCATCGCGTCCGCGCGCCGACACCGGTGCGCGCGCAGCATCGCCAGCGCTGGCGTTGGGCGGCACGCAATTGCTGTCTTCGGCCTGCCGCCAGTTGCTGGCCGCCTGCGCGGCATGCAGCCATTCGGCATCGCTGGGCAGGCGGTAACGCCAGCCGCCGCTGCCGATGGTGAGCCAGCGCAGATAGGCGCGCGCCTGGGTCAGGCTGATGTTGCGCACCGGCGCGCGCGCCAGTTCCGGGGTGGCGGCGGCCTGGGCGGTGCAGCGGCCGGTGGCCTGGCAGAACAGGTTGAAATCGGCCACCGCCACTTCGCCGCGCGACAACGCATACGGCTTGCCGCCGGCGATGGCCGGGATCACCACCAGCATCGGCGCGCGGGTCTGCCCGAGTGTGTCGAAGCACGCCGCACCACGCCCGGCCAGGCCGGCGCAGGGATCCGGGCCGGTGGGCACCGGCGGCAGGCTGTCGGCATCGTCCACGTTGGCGGGCAATGCCGCAGCGGCGGCGGGGTCGCGCGCAGTGGTTGGGGTAGCGGCGGCAGGCCTGGCAGCGGATTTGTCGCGCGCCGGTTTTGCGCCAGCGGCAGGCGCAGCTGTCCCGGTGGCGCTGCCTGGCGGCACGCTGTCGTCGGCCGGCGCATCGGCGGCGGGCGCGCGTTGCAGGCGCGCCGACAACGAGCCTTCCGGCAATTGGCCGGCCGCCTTCATCTGCGCCTCCAATTGCGCCAGCGCGGTGGCATCGGTGCGATAGAGCGTCTGCAGGCGCCCGGCGAGTTGCTGGCGTTCGCTGGGCGGCAGCGCGCCAGCAGTCATCACTGCGGCGGCCACCGCATAGCGGGTTTGCGCGCTGCGCAGTTCGGCGCGCTGGCCGAGCGTCTGCAACCCTTGCCTCAGCAGGTCGGCCGCCTGGGCGTATCGCCCCTGTGCGAACGCATCGCCGGCGGTGTTGCGATACACCTGCGAGAGCAGTTGCGGGCCTTCGCTGCGCAACAGCGGATGCTCCGGTTGCAGGGTGCGAATGCGCGCCAGTGCGTCGCGGGTCTTGCCCAGATCGTTGGCGGCGGCGGCGCGGCGCAGCGATTCGATCCGCGCGGCCAGTTCGGCCTCGGCGCTTTCGCGTGCCAGCGCTTGTTCGAACTGTTGCTCCAGCGTCTGCAGGCGCGTGCGCTGGGCCAGCAGGCTGGCCGATTGCGGGGCCAGGCGCAGGCCGAAATCCACCAGCGCCTGCGCGCCAGCCAGCTGTGCGGGGTCGCTTTGTGCGGCGACCGCCGTGCTGATGGCCTCGGCCAGCGCGCTGCCCTGGCTGCTGCGCTCGGCCGCCGGCAGTGCGGCTAGTCCGGCGTCGATGCGCGCGCGCCAGGCCGGATCGGTGCTGGGGTTTGCCAGATCGGCAGCCAGCGCCGTGCGTGCGCTGTCCGCATCGCGCGGCGCGGCGGCAACCGGTGTGCGTCTGGCTTGCTGCTCGGCCACGCCGACCTCGGCGCTGCGCAACTGCAGGCGCAACGAGTCCGGGAAGGCTGCGCGCGCCTGGTCCACCTCGGTCCGCGCGGTGCTGAGTTGCCCGGCGGCCACCGCCTCGGCGATGGCCGCGTCCAGCCGTACTTCGAGCGCGGAATGGCGCAGCAGGCTGCTGCCCGGGTCGATGCGGCGCACCTGGTCGAGCGTGGCCAGTGCGTTGTCGGCCTGCGTGCGGAACAACAGCCCGGCATCGAGCTGGCGGTTGAGCGTGGTGTCGAGCGCGTTGAGGCGCTGGTTCTTTTCGCGTTCGATGGCCTGGCGGCGCGCATCCAGCGAGGGCGAATACAGCCGCAGCCGGTCGCGCAAGGCGAACACCTGCAATGCGCCGCGGTAATCGTCGCGGCCGTTGGCCGGATTCCACAGCGCGTCCAGGCGGCGCAGCAGGAAATCTTCGATGAGGTCGCTGCGGTCCATCAGCACGCGCCGGCGGTCGTCTGCGCTCAGGCTGGACAGCGCCTGCATGGCCTGGGTCTGGTCGCGGTATTGCTGCGGGTCCTGCGCACCGAAACGTGCGATGACCTCATCCAGATGGCGTTGATGCAGATAACGCGATGCGCCCCACCCGCCCACGCCCACCAATGCGAGTGCGGTGGCGCCATAGCCGATCAACGGCAGCGCGCGCTCGCGCAGCGGCACCTGGCGCAGGCCATCGAGCAACTGGTCCACGCGCGTGAGCCGCTGCGCAGCCGGGAACGCTACGGCCGTGCACAAGGTGGCGTACTGGCGACGGGTCAGGCCCGGCACCGGCGGCGGGCGGCGGCCTTCGCGCAGCGCCACTTCGGCGCTGAGTTTGTCGAACGGGTGCTTGCCGGTCAGCAATTCGAAACACACGCAGCCCAGCGCGTACAGATCGTCGGCCGGTGTGGGCGCCTGGCCGCGAATCATTTCCAGGCTGGCATAGGCCGGCGTCAATGCGCCCAGCGTTGCTGCATCGAACACGGTTTGTTCGCCCGCCACCTCGGCCGCATGTTTGCCGGCGCGCGCAATGCCGAAGTCGAACACCTTGGCCACGCCATCGCGGGTGACCATGACGTTGCCGGGCTTGAAATCCGAATGCACGATGCCGGCCGCGTGCGCGCGCATCAGCGCGCGGCCCATGCCGTCGATCAGCGGCCAGGCCTGCTTGAGCGGCATGCCGTTGTAGGCCTGCTCGCGGATCAGCGTTTTCAGATCGCAACCGTCGATGTATTCCATGGTCATGAAGACCAGGGTGCGATCCTTGTCGAAGTCGTACACGCGCACGATGTTGTCGTGCGCCAGTTTCTGCGAGCGGCGCGCTTCGCGCTGCAATGCGACCAGTGCGTCGGGATGGCGGCGGAATTCGTCGCTGAGCACTTTGACCGCCAGCCACGGGTCGCGGTCGCGCGCTTCCACCTTGCGTTCGTCGCGGGCCAGATACACCACGCCCATGCCGCCGCGGCCGAGTTCGCGTTCGAGCTGGAAGCGGCCCTTGAGCAGGCTGCCGACACCGGCATGATCGCCGCCGGCTGCTTCGGCCAGGTGCTGCCAGCTGGACAGGCTGGCGGTACCGGCCGTGCCGGTGCCGGTGCCGGTCTGCGTGCCAAGGTAGGTGGGTGCGCCCAGCCCCAGGCTGGTGAGGCTGGGTGCATCACCGGACACGGGCTGCGCCGGTTGCACGCGGGTGATGTCGTTTTCGGCCATGCGCGCCGGGCCCGGTCGTGGCATCACCACCGTGGCATCGTCGTCGACCACGGTTGGCGTGGGCGTTGGCTCCTGCGCTGCCGATGGCGCAAGCGCAGGCGCGCGATCGCGCAACGCATCCAGCCGGCTCACCAGGGTGGTCACGGTGGCATCGTCGAGCAGGTGCTGGCGTTGCAGCGTCCACAGCGTTTCCACCCCGGCGCGGTATTCGGCCTCCGGCACTGCAGCGCGCCTGCCGAGCGCGGCCAGGACCGCGTTGAGGTCGAGTGCGCCGCGGCGCATGGCGGTGACCAGTTCGGTCACGGTGGCGGTGTCTTCGTGCATGCACTTACTCCTGCAGGCGGACGACGACGGCGGTGACGTTGTCGCGTGCCGCCCTCCCCATCGCCAACTCGAACAGACGCGCCAGCAGCGCGCGTGGATCGCCGAAGCGATGGCATTCGGCATCCAGTTCCGGGTCCGGGATTTCCTTGTTGATGCCGTCGCTGCACAACAGGAATTGCGTGCCCGGCAGGCTCGGCGTCAGCACCCAATCGACGAACAGCGGCTCCTGCGCACCCACCGCGCGCGTGAGTACGCCGGCCGCCGCGGCGCTGGCGTGTGCGCTGCCGAACTGGGTGACGTCGTCGCGCACGCCGTGCACGTGGTCGCGGGTGAGCTGGCGCAGCGGGCCGCCATGTTGCGCATAGATGCGGCTGTCGCCGACCCAGCCGCACAGCATGAAATCCGGGTCGTGCACCAGCACCACCACGGTGGTGGCGATCATGTCCACGCGGCGCTCGCGCGCAACCTGCAGCAGCTCGCGATTGATCTGCGCCAGGGTGTCGTCGATGGCATCCAGGAAATCGCACAGGTCGGCCGGGCGCACCAATGCCCTTAGCCGTTGCACCAGCAACTGGCTGGCGTAGTCGCCGGCACTGTGGCCACCCAGGCCATCGGCCACCACCCACAGCCCGGCATCTTCGCGCAGCAGCAAGGCGTCTTCGTTGAGCCGGCGCACCTTGCCGGTTTCGGTGTGCCCGGCCGATTGGTAGGGCGCGTTCACCGGGTCACTTCGGTGATGTCCTGCTCGGCCAGCAACCAATCCAGATACGTCTCTGCGGTGGGCAGCCCATGCATTGCCTGTGCGACCGCACCGAGTCGCCACCACCACGATTCGCCGTGCACCGGTGCGTACGTGCTGGAAGGCGCGGCCGGCACGCCGAGCGCAAGCAGCGCCGCATCGAATCCGGCTGCATCGGTGCGCGCGCGCAAGCTGCGGCCCAGGCACGCAGCCACCGCGCCGAACCATGCCGCCGGCGGCAGGCACATGTGCGGCAAGGGCATCGCCACGGTCAGCGGAAAACAGCGCCCCACGCGGTCTTCGCCCGGGCCGAGCATGCCGGCCCAGGCCTGTGCACCACACACGCCCGGTCCCAACGCAAACGCGCGCAGACCGCTGTTGCGATACGCGCCAGGCCAGTGCTGCCCGAGCTGCTGGCGCACCGTGTCCAGGCAGCTGGCGAAGTGCAGGTCCCACGGCTGCACGAAGCTGGCCGGCAGGCGCCGCTGCACGAAGTCGCCGACGCCAGGCAACTTGCCGTGGAAGCCGAGTGGTTCGTTCGCCGGCATGCTCATCCGCCGCACACGAAGTGCTGGACGTCGCTGTCCAGAAACGGATGGCGCAGGTTGCCGGCACGCAGCGGCACCTGCACGTCGTGGCCGCCAAGCGCGAAGCTGGCGACAAAGCGCAGATCCGAGGGGTTTTCCAGGTGCCCGGCCTGCAGCGCACGAAACAATGCCCAGTCGCCCTGGTAGTCGAGCGTTCCCAGCGCCACGCCATCGGCGCCGAACGCGGCGATGGAGACATGCCCCGGCACCGGGCCGGGCCAGATCATCGGCATGCTTTGCGCCGCGCCGGGCTGGTAGTCGTAACGCTGGCCTTCGATATCCAGCGTCAGCCGGGCCACGCCCTCGCCCAGCGTGGGCGCCAGCACGGTAAAGCCGATCTGCGGCGTGGGCCCGCCGCGAAAATATTTCTGCCGGATCCGTTGCGCCAGTTGCAGTTGCACCGGCAGGCCGGGCGCGCCGATGACCGCGTCCGGGCCGTCCTTCCAGCGCCATTGCGGGGACTGGGTGTCCAGCAGCGGTTTGACGGTGCCGGTGTAGAGCGTCTCCAGACGCCCACCACTGCCGAACAACTCGCCGAAATTCTGCAGCGGAATCTCCACCTGCGCCTCCGGATCGAACGGGTAGCGGCCACGCACGAAATCCGTGCACACCTCGCCCACCGATTGCCTGACCTGCGCATCCAGTGCGGCGCGTGCACCCTGGGTCATCAAGGTGGCGCTGCTGCCGGCCAGGCTCTGCAGCCAGTCGGTCACCGGCGGTGGCAGTTGCGCCATTTCCTGCCGGGCCAATGCCAGTTGCGCGTTGGCCGCCGCGGCATCGCCGCCGCCCTGGGAGATCACCAGCAATTGCTTGCTGAGCTGATCGAGCACACTCAGCAGGTGATCCAGCGGCGTACTGCCCGGCGCGCCGGCGGCCAAGGCGTTGAGCGCGAGAAAATGCTCGCTGATCGCCGCACCCGGTGCCGGCGTGGCAGTGGCGGCACCATCGGCGGGCGTGGCCAGCGCGGCGCTCATCGCCGCCCCGCCAGGAAGTTTGGCCGCGGCGGCATTCGCCTTGGCGCCCGCCGAGCTGGCGGCAGCCGCCAGCGCGCGTTGCGCGGGGTCTGCCGGCGGTGCACGGTCCATTGCCTGGGTGTGCTCGCCCACCACGCCCAGCAGCAGCCGCAGTGGCGAACTGGGCCCGGCCAGCTTGGCGGCAGTGGCGCTGGCACCGGCCAGATCGGCCGAGGGACGCAGTTGCAGATCGGCCAGCAACGCATCCCAGAAACGGATGTAATCGGCCGTGTAGCGCTGCCCCACTTCGCGCACCAGCGTGGCTTTGGCGGACGCGTCCAGCGCGGTACCGCCGAATACCCAATCGTCGTGGCCGAAGCGTTCCACCGCCTGGCCGATGCCCTCGCGTTGCAAGGCCGCGAACACCGGCTGGGTGTACAGCGCCGGCACCGGGGTGGACAACGCCGTGCCACTGCGACGCACGAAGGTGTCGGCCAGCAGGCCCAGCGCTTTGTCCAGCCGCAACGGCGTGCCGTCCGGCGGGGTCAGCAACAGGTTGCCGTAGATCAGTGTCGACAGATCGGCGGCACGCAGGCTGGCGCGCGCCTGGGCGATGCGTTGGTTGTCCAGCGACAGTGCACGCACGTGCGTGGGCGACTCCAGCACCGCCTGCAGATGCGCACCCAGCGCCTGCTGCAAGGCAGGCTCGCGGGGGAATAATTTTTCGGCTTCGATCGCCGCCAGCGCGCTGAGTTGCGCCGGGTCCAGATGCTGCGGCTGGCCCAGCATCAGATAGCCCTTGAGCGTGTAGTACAGCGCCTGCGGCGCCTGCGCGTTATCGACCAGACCGGTGCGCAGGCGCACCGCCAAGGCCGGCAACAAGGTGGCGTTGAGCTGACGCAGATAGCCGGCCTGCACTTGCTCGCCCAACGCCTGGCCCTGGAACAACCCCATGCGCAACGCCCACGGCGCGCCAGCGTGATACTGCTGCGCCACCTTCACCACCGCCTGCGTCGCATCCGCTTGCTGCAGGGTGCGCGCAACGTACTCTGGCAGGCGGGTGGCGGCATTGGGATCGGGCACGGCCGGCCGCGCGTCCAGTGCAGCACGCACCTGCTGCAGGTACGCACGGTTGCCCAGGTAGCTGAGCCCCAACCCGGCCAGCACGGCGCCGGTCAGCAACGCCACGCCCGCGTACGCGGCGGCCTGCAGCCACGCCCTGCGGCGCTGCTGGGCGGGCGGAGTATTGGCCAGGCCGGATTCGCGCAGCACCACCTCGCGCAGCAGCCGCTCGACGAAGAAGGTGCGGCGTTGCGCGCCCGGTGCCTGCACGCGTGCTTCTTCCAGGCCGAAGGTGCGCGCCACCGCGCCCATCATGCGGTCGATCGGGGTGCCGTCCTGCGTGCCGGAGGTGAAGTACACCCCGCGCAGCAGCGGTGCCGGGCCGTACGCATTGCCGGCAAAGGTGCCTTCGACACATTGCCGTGCACGCTCGCCAAGAGCGGCAACCTGCTGCGGAAACGACAGGATCGCCGCACGCCGCAGGCGGTCGCGTTCCAGGTTCAGGCGCTCGAACAGGCGCGCACTCAGCTGCTGCTGCAGCACGCCGAATTCGTCGGCGAACCTGCGCGCCGCGTGCCCGTCCAGGGTCTGCGCCAGCGTAAATGTCATGCCCCACACCTGGTTGCGCTGCGCCGGCGTGAGATCGTCGAAGAACTCGCCGAAGCCGCCGATCAGATCGCACTTGGTGAAGATCAGATACACCGGCACGCTGGCCTGCAATTGCTCGGCCAGTTCGTCCAGGCGGCGGCGGATCGCCTGCATATGCGTGTCGCGCTCGGCATCGTCGAGCAGCAACAGGTCCGACATGCTCATCGTCACCAGCACGCCGTTGAGCGGGCGACGCGGGCGATGGCGTCGCAGCAGGCGCAGGAAATCGCGCCACGCACCCGCGTCCACCGCCTGATCCGAATCCTGGGTGGTGTAGCGCCCGGCCGTATCCAGGAACACCGCTTCGTCGGTGAACCACCATTCGCAATCGCGGGTGCCGCCGACGCCGCGCAACGCCGCATCGCCCATGCGCGCGGCCAGTGGAAACTGCAGCCCCGAATACTGCAGCAAGGTGCTCTTGCCCGAACCGGGCGGGCCGATCAGCGCATACCACGGCAACGTGTACAGATCGGCGCCACCGCGCCGCTTGCGCAACAACTGGATCGCCTGCTGAAAGCGCGCCTGCAACTGCGCGCGTTCCTGCCCGCTGCGCAGCTCGCGGTCGTCGTCGCGGCCGGGCGCCGCCAGTGCGCTGGACAAGGTCGCCGCACGCACCTGCCTGCGCCAGCGGCGCAGCGTCAGCACGCCCACCCACACCACCAGCAGCAACACGATCGCCAGCAACCGCGCCGCCACGTTGCTCAGCGGGCTCCAGCCGGCCAGCGCCACATACGGCCCACCCACCCACAGCAGCACCGACAGCAGGCATAGCGCCAGCAGGCCGACCACCACCGTTGCGCTCAGCTTGGACAACAGCGTCTTCATCGTCATTCCCCAGGCTGGAACAGGATCTCCACGCGGCGGTTGCGCGCGCGGTTGGCCGGCAATTGCACCGGCTGTGCGATCGGTTGCGAATCGCCAGCGCCAATGGCTTCCACCCGCCCCGGCGTGCTCAGCTGCGCCTGCAACACCTGCGCAAGCGCCTGCGCACGCGCTGCCGACAAGGCGTAGTTGTCCTGGAAGCGCAGCGAACGCACCGGTACGTCATCGGTGTGCCCGACCACGATCACCCGCCCCGGCAATTGTTCGATGGCCGCAGCAATCTGCGCGATCACGCCGCGTTGCTGCGGCTCCACCTCCACGCCGCCGGAGGCGAACATCGCCGCGCTGCTCAGGCGCACCCGCGTCTGCCCGTCGGCCTGTTCGTCCACGCGCAACAGGCCGGCGCGTTCCTGCGCGGAGAGCAACTGCTTGAGTCGCACCGGCGGTGGCGGCACAGGCGCGGCGTCCGGCGGTGTGGCCGGCGCAAGTCCCCATTGCGCGGCTTGCGCACTGATCGGTGCGGACAGGCTGTTCAAGCGCGCCTGCAACCAGACGAACGCCACCACCAGCACGCTCAAGCCCAGCAACGCCGCCGCCCACACCGGCAGGTAACGGCCCAGCCAGCGGCGGTCTTCCACCCCGCGCCAGCGCGGCGCCAGGCTCTCCGGTGCGGGGCCGCGTGCAGCGCGGATGCGGCGATACACATCGTCCTGGATGGCCGCCAGCGTCGCGATGCCGCCGGCCTCGATCTGGTAACGGCCCACGAAGCCCAGCGCCAGGCACAGATACATCAGCTCGATCAAGTCCAGATGCCGCGGCACATCCGCGCACAGGCGCTCCAGGATCTGGAAGAACTTGGCACCGCCGTACGATTCGCTGTGGAAGGTCACCAGCAAGGTCTTCTGCGACCAGCCGCTGCGCTCGCCCCACGGTGCGTTGAGCACCGCTTCGTCCAGCAGCGCGCACAACACGTAGCGCGCGGCGGTGACCGCCTCCACCGGGGCGCCGCCATCGCGCGCACGGTGTTCGAAGCGGCGCACCTGCGCCATCACCTGCTCGCGCAAACGCGCCACATCGGGCGATTGCGCGCTGTGGCGCAGTTGCACCGCCAACAGCAGCAACGGCGTGGCCGCCTGCACCAACGGGTTGACGCTGCGGCCCAGCAGTTCGCTGATGTCGGTGTCCTCGCTGGGCACGCCGGTGCCCTCTGCGGCCGGCAGCGGTGCGGCGTAGGCAGGCGCCAGATCGGCAACAGGTCGGCGCATGCTCAGCTCCGGATCGCCCACAGTTGCAGGTCCAGCCCGGCGAATTCGCTGCCGAAGTGGAATGCGATACCGCCGGAGGTCTTCAGCGTTCGCCACAACGCTGCGCTCTTGTCGAACTCGAAATACAGATAGCCGGCGTGATACGGAATCTGTCGCGGCGCCACCGGCATGGGCGTGGCCACGATGCCGGGCAACTGCAGATTGACCAGGTCGCGAATCTGCTCCACCGGCCCGATCTTGGCGTGCGCGGGCAATTGCCGGCGCAACTCTTCGCTGGGCATATCGGCCTTGGCCGCGAGCACGAACGCCGCGCTGTCGAGCAGGCCCGGGTCCGGCACCATCGCCACCCACACGCCGAACTTGCGCGCCTGGATCGGGAGCGGCGTGGCGGTCTGTTCGAGCACTGCGCTCAAACTGCTGCGCAAGGCGGCGATCACCGGCTCGAAGCTGTCCTGCTGCGATTCGTGCCGATACGCAGGCCATGCAGGCGGGCGTTTGCCGGCAGCGGTGAACGTGCTCAACTCACCGGCCAGCGCCACCAATGCACGGAATAGTTCTTCCGGATGCGCCAATGGCGCTGCAGCCCAATGCGCCATCTGCGGCTGCCAACGGTTGACCAGCTGCAACAGCAGAAAGTCCGCAATATCGGCAGCACCGCCGCGGTCGGTGAGCGTCACGCGCGACGCCAGCGCTTCGCCGCGCTGATGCAGCAGCCCAACCAACTCGGTCAAGAACATGGTCAAGCGCGGCGCGGCCTGGCACACCATCGCGCTGGGAATGAAATGCGGGTCCAGCACCACCTGACGGTCGGCGCGCGTCTCGATGATGCGCGCCACCGCGATGCGGTCCAGCCCCTCCAGCGGTTGCGAGTGCGGCAGCAGCCGCGTGCTCAGCCCGCCGACTTCCATCAACACCGCTTCGCTGGTGCTACCGGAGGCATCGTTGCTTTCGGTCTCGCGCACGCGGTAGCGAAACAGCTGATCGGCCGGCGATTCCGGGCGCCCGAGTTCGGGCTGCGCCGGCACCCGCAGCGGCACGGTGAGATAGACGATCTGGTCGCGGCAGTTGGGCTCGACCTCCAGCGCAACCGGCAGCGGGTCGTCGCCCGGCATCGCGAACGGCGTGCCATCGGCGAACACGCCACGCGCGCGCCGCAGGCCCAGCTTACCCACCGCCAGCAGGTCGGCCTCCCATTCCAGCTCGCTCACGCCCCAGGCATGCGGCCGCAACCGCGCGGCGCGCAGGTCGACGTAGCGCTCCAGGTAGCGCTCCTGTTGCTGTAGATGCTGCGGGCGGAGAAACAAGCCCTCGCTCCACACGACCTTGTTGTTCTGCATGATGCACTCGCTGAGAAAAGGTCGGCCACCGATGCAGCGCACAGGCATCGCACCGCGTCGCATGCGGCCTGCCAGGCGCGCCTGCAGGCACGTCTGCGCGCTGCGTTGTTGGGTGCATTGAGGTGCGTTGCATGCTGCACGCCCGGCGGTCGTTGCCGACGCAAGCCCCGCACTGCCGATGCGTGTCGGTGGAGCGATTCTGCGGCGCACCCGAGGTGCTCACCCGTCAAAATGTCTCAGCCCCCCGGCCTCGACCGCAGGCAGCGATATCATCCATCCGAAGCGGTATCAGGCTGCCGCCCAACTCACATCGGCGGAACCCTCGCCGAACCATGGAGAACGGGAAGATGTGCGGGACGACTGCCGCTCCAGCCAGCGACGCCATTGGCGTGCTCTGAAACCCGATTCGCTCAACAACATCGCCCGACGTCAGGCATCGGATCGTTTTTCTCCAAATCTGCAAGCCCGCCAGCGATGACGACACACGTTGGCGGAGGGCAACAGATCGGGCCGCGATCAATCGCGCTCGACCAAAAAGCGATCGGCGATTTGATGCAGGCCGTCGTCGACTGGTGGGCCAATCAGTGCCGCCGTGCCGATTTCAGGCGCGCCAGTTGCGCTTCGTAGGCACGCGCGAACTCATCGCCGAACAGGCGACGGAAGCAGTCGTCCGGATCGCTGCGCAGCTGCTCGAAGTTGTCGCGGTAGCGTTCCCAATAACGCCCTTTGCCACCGAAACCCAGGCGCTTACCGCCGGCGTCGGCTTCCTGCTCCAGGCGGTCCGGGCTGAAGTGGAACAGCATGGCGTCGAAGGCCGCGCGCATGCCGGCCAGCATCGCCATCTGATGGCAGCGGATATCGTCGAAGGCATCTTCGAACGCTGGCACCCCGGACAGAAACGACGCGCTTGGCGGTGCGAGCAACTTCTGCAGCGCATCGTCGGCGGTGGCGGCGAACTTGAGCGGGTTGTTCTCCGAGCGTTGGATCACCGTGACCGGCAAGCGAAAGGTGTTCTTGATCTCTGCGCGTGCACGCAGCACATCCATGACGCCATCGACCACGATGGCGAAGATGCGATCCAGCTCCGGCGGCACTGTTGTTGCCGCCGATGATGCGGTTGCAACCGACACGGCCGCCGCCGGCGGCGCGAATGGCGAGGCCACCGGCGCGGCCATGGGCGATGGCGCGGATGGCGCAAAATCGCCCAGCGTCATGTCCCAGTTTTCCGGCAGGGTGGCGCGCGCATCGGGACTGGCCGGTGGACGGAAATGGTCGTGGCTGGGGTTGCTCTGATTCCACGCGCTGGGGCTGGCATCGGGTGCCGGTGCAGGCAACGGGTCGAGCAGGCGCAACGGATCCAGCTCGCGAGGTGCGCCGCTCAGCAACACATCGTCCAACAACGGGTCCACTGCAGGCCGCGCAGAAGGCGGCGTGCCGAACTCCAGCAGATCCAGGTCCGCGGTGGCGGAGGTGGCACGCCGCGTCGACGGCAGCGGCGCAACCTGGGTGCGGTCGTCCATCGCATCTGGCAGCGGGTCGAATGCCGGCGCCGGCGTCGGGGACGCAGCCAGCGATTGCACCTGCACCTGGATCTCGAAGCTGTCCAGCTGCAGGCGGTCGCCATCGCTGAGCGCGGACGGGTCCGCACGCGTCAACGCAGTGCCGTTGAGCGACATGCCGTTGGTGCTGCGGTCTTCGATGAAATACATCCCGTTGAGGAAGCGCACCACCGCATGCGTGCGCGAGACACCGGGCGCGGCCAGCACCCAATCGCTCTCGTCGGAGCGGCCGATGCTGCCGCCGGTGCCGGCAAAGCGCTTCTGCGCGCTGGCGCCGAATTGCGCGGCATGCGCCCCGCTGACGGTGAGGATCAACTGCGAACTGGACACGCCATGGGCTCCTGAAGACGGTCATCGAGGGTTGCGGCCGGCAAGCGTGTATGCCGGCAGCAAAGGCTGGGTGCACCGGTGGCTGCCGCATGCATGCGGCAAGCAGACAGCGGATGCACAGACCTGTGTCCGCCGATACGGATCGGCGCGCGCGCCCAGAGCAATCGGCCTGCGCAAGATGGTCTGCTGGCGCCGTCTCCGAGCGCGGATAGCACACCCACACGCGCAGCCAAACGCCAGCGGCAATTGGCGCAGTCGACGTCGCCCGTTCGGCGAGGCGACTTCATGGCGCCCCCACACTGGTCAGCAACTCCATGGCATGCGCTGCATAGCCGCTGCGCCGCGCTTCCAGCTGCGCCGGCTCGCGCGCGGCCAGCAAGGTGATGGCGGCGGCCACCGCGCGCGCCGTGAGATGGTCGGCCGGCGGCACGGGCGTGGTCTGATGCGGCGGCGCCAGACTGCCGCCGGACCAGGCCACTGCCGCCGCCAGCCACGCACCCAGGGAGACATAGCCGCCGGCATGCGCAAATGCCTGCGCGGCGCGACGATGCGCCTCGCTTGGCTCGCGCACCCACTTCTCGGCCAGTGCCGCGCCGGCACGGTCTTCCTCGTCCAGGGTTTCGCCGCGCACGCATTGGCACAGCCAGGCTACCGCGTAGCGCTTGGGCAGCAGGCGCGCGAGCAGCTTGATGGCATCTTCGCCATGACCGCTGGCCAGCAGCGCGCTGACCGCCGCCTGCGGCGCGATCGGCGTGCGCAGCTGCGCGCGGGCGGGCGCAGACAACTGCATCTGCGCACAGGCCTGCGCCAGCGAGAGCGTGGGCGCGCTCATCCGATCATGATCAGGCCGCCGGCGACCTGCACCAAGGCGTCGGCCTTGATGCTGACCAACGGGCCCTTGAGCGTGGCCGAGGCACCGGCGTCGGCACTGAGCATGCCGCCGGAGGTCAGTTTGAGCGTGGCATCGCCAGCCACCTCGGTGGCCGGCGATTTGGCCTGCAGCTGTGCATTGGCAAGGAGTTTGATGGCGGTGGAGGTGATCTTGGCTTCCGAACTGGCATCGACCAGGATCTTGATGCCGCTCAACACGATCTCGCCGTTCTGTTTCATCACCAGGCGCGCGCTGCCGGTCACCAATTCGATCTCTTCGCCGGCTTTCAGCAGCAGCTTCTTGCCGACATCCACGCTGTCGTTGTTGTCGATCTGCGCACGACGGTCGTGCTTGACCGTCAGCACCCGATCGTTGTCGATGGTGCTGGTGTGATCGTGCTGCACTTCTTCGCGCAGATCGCGTTGCGCACGCAGGTAGAGCTCTTCTGCGCCAGCCTTGTCTTCGAAACGCAGCTCGTTGAAATCGGCAGTGCCGCCCAGCAGGCTGCGGCTGCGCACGCCGCTTTGGGTCTTGTTGTCGGGCAAGGAAAACGGCGGCGCATGGTCGCCGTTGTAGACGCTGCCCACGATCAGCGGGCGGTCCGGGTCGCCTTCCAGAAAGCTCACCACCACTTCCTGCCCCACGCGCGGCAGGCTCATCGCGCCCCAGCCCTTGCCCGCCCACATCGAGGCCACACGCACCCAGCACGACGGCGCGGCATGCGGGCGTGCCGCAGCGGCCCAGTGAAAGGTCACCTGCACGCGGCCATGCGCGTCCAACGCAATGTCCTCGTCGGTGTCGCCGGTCACCACCGCCGTCTGCAGGCCGGCAATGATCGGCGTTGCGGTGCGTTGCAGGCTACGGAACGGCAGCCGGCTTTCCATCACCTGCACCCTGCTGGAAAACGGCGGCTCGCCGCCAGCATGTTCGGGCGCGGCCAGCGTGGTGTGCGCCGACAGCACCAGATATTCCTGATTGAGTTCGGCACGCGGAAACCCGCGCAAGCGAAACAAGGCACCGACCATCAGGCCGCAGGCATTGGTGGTGGCTGCATGGCTGGCGCGCTGGACGTTGTGCGCCTCGGTGCGCACCTGCATGTAGCGGTTACCGTCGGCCTGCACGGTATGCGCGCCGGGGTAGTCGAAGGCGATCAGACCATCGACGGTGTGCAACTGTTCGCCGCTGGCGTCGGCCTCGGCGGCCAGCGATGCACGCGGCTGCAGCGGGTCATAGTCGGTGCTGCCATGCTGGCTGGAATGTACGCCGCGCGCACTGCGCCAATGGCTCACCACCGAGCGCATCAGGCGCCGGTCGTCGGTGCCCGGCGGCACATAGGGCAAGCTGTCCACGCCATTCTTCGCTGCATGCGCACCCAGCGCATCGGCCAGCACCAAGGTATGCGCGCTGCGGGTATGGGTGAAGTAGTAGTAGATGCCTTCGCGTTCCAGCAGCCGGCTGATGAAGCTGAAATCGTCCTCGCGGTATTGCACGCAGTAGGTGCGCTTGGCGTACTGCGCGCTCAACTGCTGCTGCACATCGCCGTAGCCGATCTCGCCCAGCACGCTGGCGACGATCTCCGGCACGCTCATGTCCTGATAGATGCGGCAGTCGCGGCGCTGGGTCAGCAGCCAGGGTTTGGGCACCACCTGCAGCTCCAGCACGGCGTAATCGAGCGCATCGACCACGGCGTAGCCGTTGTGCGCGCAACTGGCCACCATGCCGTGATACCAGCGCTGTTCGCCCTCGCCATCGGCCAGTTGCACCGCCACTGGCGTGCCAAGCAGATCACGCAGGTTGGGCTGCAACTCGGTGCACAGCGCATCGATGCGGTAGTCGAATAGCTGCCCCAACGCTTCGCTGGCCTGCATGCGATGCAGCAACAGGCGCTCGCCAAGGTCGGAGTGGAGCGTGATGGTGCGCGGCATCGAAGCATCCACAGGTGATGGGGCAACGCACGTTGCGCTGACCGACGGCGCCGCGTTGCGCCCGCGCGTGCAACGGCAGGCGGCTAAAGGCACGGCAACCGTCACGCACATGCTCACATGCGTGCATGCGGCAAAGCCGACATTTCGTCTCAGGCCGGCCCAGGCGTGCGCGCGGTCACGACACAGCCGTGCACCGGCTGGCCGCGTTCGCTGCGCAGCACGTCCAATTCCAAAGCGATCGGCTGCAGACCAGCGCCTTGCAATGCGGCGCGCACATGCGCATGGCTGTGCCGATAGCGCCCGCTGGCATCGAGTTCGACCCGGTCGCTACG
Organism: Xanthomonas sp. D-99; assembly: GCF_017746145.1. Lineage (NCBI taxonomy): Bacteria > Pseudomonadati > Pseudomonadota > Gammaproteobacteria > Lysobacterales > Lysobacteraceae > Xanthomonas > Xanthomonas sp. D-99. Next base: position 45,072 of record NZ_JAGHWU010000024.1, read on the forward strand.
CTCCTCCAGCGCTTCGACCGTGAAGCCCAGCACGCCCCCTGGCGTGAGCGCGCCAGCAGCGGCAGCGAGCACCGGCTGCAGCACACCGAAGTACACCAACGTGTCGGCCGAACCGATCACATCCCACCGCGCGTTCTGCAATTGCAGGTATGCGGTAAGTTCGGCCACCTCGAGGCGATCGTAGCCACCGCGTTGGCGTGCCTTGGCGACCATGCCCGGCGACAGGTCCACACCCACCAGTTCACGTGCATACGGGCGCCACAGCGGCGCACACAGCCCGGTGCCGCAGCCGGCATCGAGCATGCGCAGGCCTGCATGCGGTGGCGCAAGGCAGGCCGCCAATGCCTCGGTCAGCCGTTGCGGCGCGCGGTACTCCAGGTGATGGAGCAACTGTTCGTCGAAACTGTCGGCAAAGCCATCGAACAGTTCACGCACATAGGTATCGCCGGCACGCGGCGGCGGTTCGGCGCCGCCGCAGGCCGCCAGCATATGCGTCGCCACCGCGTTGCCCGGCTCACGCGTGAGCCAGTCGCGGTACACCGTCTGCGCCTGCGCCTGCTCGCCCAACAGGTAGAGCCCGGTGCCCAGCGCCTCGCGGGCGTGCAGGTTGTCCGGTGCCAACGTGCAGGCCTGCTGCAGGCACTGCACCGATTGCTGCAAATGTTCGGCGACCTGCGCGTTGTTGCGCAGGAACAGGCCGAGCAGGTAATGCGCATGCGCGGACTGTGGATAGGTGTGCAACAAGGCCGCATAGGTGACGAAGGCTTCTTCGCCGCGCCGCTGCGCTTCCAGTACCGCTGCCAGATTCGCCAGTGCATCGGTATGTGCAGGCGCCAGCGCCAGTGCGCGGCGATAGCAGTGTTCGGCATCGCGCAGGCGGCCGCATTCGCGATGCACGTTGCCCAGGTTATTGCAGGCATCCGGTTGCGCGGGCGCCAGCGTCAACGCCCGGGTGATGGAGGCCACTGCTGCGTCGCTGTTGCCGCGCTGATGCAGCAGGATGCCCTGGTAATGCAGCGCGTCGGCATGTCCGGGCTGATCGTCCAGCAGCTGCGTATACAGCTGCGCGGCATGTTCGAGCTGGCCACGACGGTGCGCGGCGATCGCCTGCTGCAGTGCCTCGGGGTGTGACTGGGTCGCAGTTTGCATGAGCTTCTCCAAAGACACGGCAACCGGTGGTGCGGGTACGAACCTGAGCGCGGAGCGGCACGGCATTACGCCTGCAACGATCAGCCGACACCACGACCGTGGTGCTGACGCGCCGGGGCAGCCACTGCCTGGAATCGCTGCGGACACTGGCAGGCTTGAGTAACTGCGCATCGGCGCGATCGGCGGACAACTGGCGGCAGCCTGCCACCGCCCCGCCCCACCGCACCACTCACCCGATCAGCACGGTGAAGCAGCCCAGGGTGATCACCCCGCAATGCGCGGTACTGTCGCCCAGCCGCGCAGCAGGCTGGCCTGCGATCAACACGGTCGGTGCGCCCGCCACGATGCTGTCCGGCGAGCCGACGCATACCGCCATGTCGCCCAGCCGCGCCGCCGGCAGGCCGCCAATCAATACCGTCGGCGCGCCGGGGCTGACGATCGGCCCGCCCACATGCGGCACCACCCCGGTCACCATGGGGCAGACATGCAAATCGGTCAGGCGCGCGGCAGGTTGCATCGGCACGCTTGGGTAGTGGCCATGCACGGCACTATCCCGCCAGGCCGCGCCGGTCACCCGACAATTCGTCTCAGCGCTGCGCCACCGAGGTCGTGGTCTCTGCCTCACGGCTGTCCGCCGGCGGCGTCGCCGAGGCCAGGGTCTGGCGCGCGGCACGCAGTGGCGCGTCTGCATCGCCGAAAATGCCGGTAAGAATCTGCAATGCCTGCTGTGCATGGTCGCGCGCCGCCACGGTCTGGCCCAGCCTGCGCTCGGCTTCGGACATGCCGCGCAGGATCTCGGCCGTTTGCGGATGCGCGCGCCCCAGCACACGCTCCGATGCGGTGAGCGCGGCGCGCTGTTCGGCCAGCGATGCTTCCACCTGGCCGTCGTCCAGCAGCCAGAACGCATGGTTGCTGCGATAGGCGATGGTGGCCGGTGCATCGTTGCCGAAGGCCGCCCGCGCGCGCTCCAGCGCCCTGCGGTAGTACGGCCCGGCTTCGGCCACCTTGCCCTGCTGCCGCAATGCGCCGGCCAGGTTGCCTTCGATCATCAAGGTGTCGGCGGCGCTCTCGCCATACAACCTGCGTGTGACCCGCAGCAGCGGGACGAGTTCGGCTTCGGCACCGGCAAAGTCGCGCTGCATCAGCAGGAACACTGCCAGGCTGTTGCGCATCGACACCACCAGTGGATGCTCGGGCCCGCGCATGGCCATGCGCTCGCGCAACAGGCTGCGCTGCAAGGCGATCGCCGGCACCAGCTGGCCGTTATCGGCCAGCATGGCGGCGTAGCTGTTGCCGGCGTCGATACGCTGGTCCGCGCTGCTGGAGGCATTGGCCAGCGCAGCGACATAGGCATGCCGGCTCTGTGCCAACGCATCGCGCATGCGGCCCTGTTCGCGCAGGGCCCATGCCAACCACGCACGCAGCTCGTTGCCCATGGCCTGTTGTTGCGCATCGCCATGTGCTGCCTGTGCAATGCCCTGGCGCAAGACGCGCTCGGCGTCGCCGGGTTTGCCGTCACCGGTGAGCGCCTGTCCCAGCATGGAAGCGGCCTTCAACGCCGGCAGGCTGCCCGCGCCGGCGGTCTGCTGCGCCAGGGTCTGTGCGATGCGCAGATGCTCTACGGCCTGCGGGAAATTAGCCAGCGCAATGAGCGTGCGGCCCAGCGTCAGTTCCACCTGGGTGCGCGCATCGGGCTGGTCGGCCAGCTCGCGCGCCGCACGCTGCGAGGCCTGCTGCATCACGCGCAGCATCAGGGTCTTGTCCAGGTCGCGCGCCACCCCGGGGTCCACGCTGGACAACACCGAACTCATGAAATCGCCGGTGACCTGCGCGCGTTGCGCATCGCGCGCGGCCTGCTGCAGCGATCACAGCGTGGCCCCCAGGCCGGCGACCACGGCGATCGCAGCCAGGCCGGCGGCGACGACGCCGCTGCGATGACGCTGAGTGAACTTGCGCAGCCGCAGCCAGCGGCTCGCCTGCAGGGCGCGCGGCGGGTAACCGTCCAGCCAGCGATGCAGATCGTCCAGGAGCGCAGATACCGATGCGTAGCGCGCACCCGGTTGCGGTTCCAGGGCGCGCAGCACGATCGCATCCAGCCCGTCGCGCAGTTGCTCGTGTAATTTTTGGTAGGTGGTCGCGCGCGCCGCGCAGATGCGCGCACTCGCATCGGCCGGCACTGCTGCCACCCGCTGCGACGGCGGCTGCGGCACCCCGTCGCGTCCGGCCACTGGCGCCAGCCCGCAACTCAATTCGTAAAACATCGCTCCCAGCGCATAGATATCGCTGCGTGCGTCCACATCCTGCGCGCCGCGTGCCTGCTCCGGGCTCATGTAGCCCGGCGTGCCGCGATCATGCGCGTAGGTCATGGCCGGGTTGGTCGCATCGACGGCGATGCCGAAGTCGATCACCCCTGGCATCGGCCGCCCGTCGATCTCGCTGACCAGCACGTTGCTGGGTTTGAGGTCGCGGTGGATCACGCCCTTCTGATGCGCGTGCTGGACTGCCTCGCTGACACGCAGCATCAGCAATACGCGCGCATGCAGCGACAGGCGGTGTTCGTCACACCACCAGGTGATCGGCTCGCCGCGCAGGTATTCCATCACCAGGTACGGCTGGCCGTGGGCATCGGTGCCCACGTCGTGTATCTGCGCGATCGCCGGGTGCACCATCTGCGCCAGCAGCCGGCACTCGAATTCGAACAGTGCACGGCCCTGCGCATCCAGCGCATCGGCAGCCACCAGCTTGATCGCCACCTCGCGCTCGTACGCGCCATCGGCACGGTGGCCCAGATACACCTGGCCCATGCCGCCAGCGCCGATCAGGCGGTCGATCGCCCACGCACCGAAGCGTGTGCCGGCCGGCAGTTCCGGTAATGGCGCAGGCAATGCGGCGGCGGCCTGTTTCAATGGCGCCCGCACGCGCAAGGTGGCCTGCGATTCCACCGCCAGCATCGCCAGCAGTTCGTCACGCAAGCTGGCGTCGTCGCCGGCCTGCGCGCGCGCGAATGCCTCGCGCTCAGCCGCAGGCAGCTGGCAGGCCCGGTGAAACAAGGCTTCCAGGCGTTGCCACGCGGTGGCCGCCAGGCTCACAGCTGCGCCGCCAGCCACACCCTGGCAAAACGCAGATCGCGCTCCAGCGTCGGCACCGACACCTCCAGCTGTTCGGCGGCCTCGGCCACGCTGAAACCCACCAGCTCGGTCAACGCGAATGCCTTGGCTTTGCGCTCGTCCACCTGGGCCAGCTTGTCGAAGGCATCGGCCACCAGCATCAATGCCTCCGGCCGTGCGGCGCCGTCGGACAGGCTGATGGTCAGCGTCACCGCCTGCCCCAACCGCTTGGCGCTGGCCTGCTGGCGCGCCAGATCCACCAACAGGTGGCGCATCTGCAGCGCAGCCACCGAATAGAAATGCGCCCGCGAACGAAAACCCTGCTGGCCCTGTTCCAGCCGCATCCACGCCTCGTGCACCAGCTCGGTCGCCTGCAGGCCGGCGCGCCCGTCGCGACGCAGTTCGCGCATGGCGGTGGCGCGCAGCACGTCATAGACCTGGCGCGCCAATGCGTCGCCCGCGCCGGGTTCGTCGCGCTGCCAGGCCTGTAACAATTCGGTGATCGGCAGCTCGGACATCCAAGCCCATCTCGCCTGCGTGGACACGCAGTATCCCGCATTGGCGCCAACGCGGAACGCGCAGCCGGTAACCGATTGGATTCCCGATCGCCGCGCCCCCGACAGCGCGGAGGCGCCCAGGCAGGCGACGAGGTGTCGCTGGCAGCCGGGTCCGCCTCAGGCACGCCCAGCCTGCCCCACGGCAAAGCGCGACCTCCGGACGCCGCGGTATCGGGTAGCGGCGGCGGCGTGAGCAAGCACAGGCCTGTGCCCGCCTGCGTGCCTGCCGCCAAGTCATGGGCAGCAACCGCGTCACCGCGACGTCATACGACGCCGCTAGCCTGCGCCCCTGCAATCGGCCGGAGGTTGGGGTGTCGGCACATCCAAAGCGCGCCTGGGCACGTCTGTTCACCGAGCATGGCCCGGTGCTGCGCGGCTTCTTCGTGCGCCGCGGAGCAAACGAGGACGCCGAAGACCTGGTCCAGGAAACCTATCTGCGCCTGCTGCGTGCACATCAGCAGCCGGGCCAGACCATCGCCAACCCGGAAGCGTATCTCTATACCGTGGCGGTCAATCTGGCGCGCGAGCAGGCAGCGCGGCGCAAGCAGGCGCCGCTGCGTATCGAGGACATGGAACAGTTCGCGCAACGGCTGGTGGCCGGTGACGATGTCGAAGACAGCGCCCAGCGGCGACAGCGCCAGCAACGCCTGCAGACCGTCCTGGCCGGGCTGCCCGAGCGCGTGCGTGCGGTGCTGGTGATGCAGTACCGCGACGGCCTGAGCTACAGACAGATCGCCGAACGCCTGGGTGTGTCCTCGCATATGGTCAAGAAATACGTGGTGCGCGGCCTGTCGGCCTGTCGATCGGCGCTGGCCGACGAGGGAGCGCAGTGGTGGTGAGCGTCGCGTCGCAGGCGGCGCGCCGCCTGACCGAGGAAGCGGCACACTGGCATGCGCTGCAGCGCATGCAGCCGCTGGATGCCGACCAGCAGGCGCGTTTCATGGAGTGGCTGACCGCCTCGCCGGCGCATGTGCGCGAATACCTGGCGGTGACGCGGGTGGCCGGTGCGCTCGGCGAGGCGTTGGATGCGATGGCGCTGGATGTCGAGGCGCTGCTGCAGGCCGAGCGCCAACGCGATACCGGGCCGGCGCGCAACGTGGTGGCGCTACCATTGCCGCCGCGGCGTCCCGTCGCCGCAGGGGGAACCGCGCGATCGCGGTCGGCGGCACGCCGGTCGCACTGGCATGTCGGTCTGGCCGCCATGCTCGGTCTGCTGACGGTGCTCGGCGGCTGGGCCTGGCCGCGCACCACGACCTATGCGACGGCACATGGCGAACAACGCCGCGTGCAACTGGCCGACCGCAGCGTGGTGTTCCTCAATGCAGACACGCGCATCCAGGCCACCATAACGCCGTGGTCGCGCCACCTGCAGTTGCTGCAGGGCCAGGCGAGCTTCGATGTCGCCCCGGATCGGCGTCCGTTGCAGGTCCGGGCGCTGGACCTGCGCGTGGAAGACATCGGCACCGCGTTCGACATTGCGCTGCATGGGCAGCAGGCACGCATTGACGTGTCTGCCGGTCGCGTGCATGTCTGGCGCGCCGACCGCCCGGCGCAGCCGATGCTGGCCAACCTGGGTGCAGGACAAAGCGCGCGCATCGATGGCGCCGGCCAGGTCCAATTGAGCAATGAAGATGTCGCCACCATGCATGCGTGGCAGCAGCAACGCATCGTCTTCCGCGACGAGCCGTTGCGCAACGTGGCCGAAGACTTCAATCGCCTCAACCGCATCCAGCTGCATATCGACGATCCGCGCGCCGGCGCGATGCGCCTGACCGGCAATCTGCGGAGCGACGATCTCGCCGGCCTGCACGCGTTTCTCGCACGGCAGCCCGGCCTGCGGCTCGAACAGCAAGCCAGTGCGCTGCACATCGTCAGCCGTGCACCACCGGCGACCGCCAACCGGTAAGGCCCGCCGCCAAGGCGACCGACACGCTGGCGCTCACGTGCGTGCAGAAGTCAGCACTGCAGGCACCGCCGCATTGCCCGGCGTGTGCCTGCCGTGGGTCGGCACGCCGCGGCGTCGCACTTTCATGCCTGTTCCCATCGCAGATTCGCGCTGACGTATCTGCGCACCGAACCGCTGGCACCCGGAGTGACGCAATGCGATCTAGGCGTGCGCATCGCGCTGCATGGCGCCGCGCAACGCAACGATCGACGCAATCGGCGATCGAACCGCCAAGCTGCTTTTCGCCGGGCAACACGGGCCTGCATGCCCTCCACGGCACGCGCACGCCTGCGCCCCTGCACGTGTCACAGAAAATTCATGGAAACACGGTGCCCGACTCGGCTTGTCGCGCCTCGTAGATGGGGTAGTCGCCGCATCGCCCCATGCGCGTGTGCGGCGCCCCTCTCCCTCTGCCTGGAAGTGACGATGCGCCGCTGCCTGTTCCTGTCCGTTGCCCTTGCCCTGCATGCCGGTGCTGCCGGCGCCCAGACGCCACCCGTCGCGGTCACTGCCATTCCCGCACAACCGCTGGCACGCGCGCTCAATACGCTGTCGCGCCAGACCGGTCTGCAATTCGTCTACGCGGCCAGCGTCGGCGCCGAGCGTCAGAGCCGTGGCACCACCGACGGCGCAGCACCCGAGCAGGCATTGCAACAACTGCTCGATGGCACCGGCCTGCGCTACCGCTATCTCACGCCCACCACGGTGACCATCGAACCGGACACCGCCACCAGCCAGGCGCCGGCTGCAACGGTGCCGGCTGCGCCAAGCAGCACGCCGATCGCCGCCGGTGCACCGGTGCGCGAACTGGACAGCATCCAGGTGCTGGGCAGCTATGCCGGCAGCCTCAGCGCCGCGCTGCGCGAGAAGCGCTATGCCGACAGCGTGGTGGACGTGATCGCCGCCGAAGACATCGGCAAGCTGCCGGCGCAGAACGTGGCCGAAGCCCTGCAGCGCGTGCCGGGCGTGTCGATCGTGCGCGACCGCGGCGAAGGCGTGTACGTGCGTGTACGCGGCCTGGGACCGAATTTCCAGGTGACCACGCTCAACGGCCAGACCATGGCAGTCAACGAAAACGTGCGCACCTCCGGCCAGACCGGCCGCCAGTTTCGCTACGACACCTTGCCGGCGGAACTGGTCTCCGGCCTGGACGTGATCAAGAGTCCCACCGCCGATCTGGACGAAGGCGCCATCGGCGGCATCGTCAACGTACGCACCTTCCGCCCGCTGGAACTGGGCAAGACCTTGCTCAACACCTCGCTGGAATCCAGCCAGGCGCAACGCACGCATGCCAACGACCCGCGCGTGTCCGGCCTGTTCAACTGGGTCAATGCCGAGGGCACCTTCGGCATGCTGGTGTCCGGCGCATATGCCCAGCGCAGTCTGCGCCAGGACCGCGTCAACGAAGTGAGCTGGGATTACTACCCCAGCGGCGTGCCGGGTGCGCCAGGTGCGTATTACCTGCCCACCGGCCTGCGCCCGACGCTGGAACTGGAGCAGCGCGAACGCACCGGCGTGGCCGCCTCGTTGCAATGGCGCCCCAGTGCCGCCTGGGAAACCAATCTGGACCTGCTGTATGCCAAGCAGACGGTGCACTACGACGAATACAGCCTGGGCGTTGGCTTCGACGGTGTGTCCAAGATGAGCAACCTGCAAGTGGACCACGGCGGCGTGACCGGCTTCGACTATCGCAATGGCCAGGTGCAGGTCTCGCGCGAGACCTCCGGTATCACCGACGACAATCGCAGCGCGCGCCTGTCCAGTACCTGGAATGGCGATCTGTGGACGCTTGGCGCAGTGGCGTTCCACTCGCAGGCACACAGCGACGACTCCGACCCGATCCGCCGCACGCGCCTGCGCAGCGCCAGCAACCTGTCGATGCGCGTGGAGATGCCGCAGGCCGACGACGACAACGTGCCGAACTGGAGTTTCACCAATGGTTTCGATCCGACCAACCCGGCCAGCGTCAGCGGACGCCGGCTGGAATGGCGGCAGATCGATGCGCGCGACAAGGAAGACGCGCTGCAGCTGGACGCCAAGCGCACGCTCGGCGATGGCTGGCTGCGCGACATCAAGTTCGGCGCCAAGTACCGCGAGCGCTCGCGCACCTATGATCGTGTCGACCTGCTGCTCAACCGCATCGCCGGTGTGCGCTTTCCGGGCAGCTATTTCACCGCGCTGCCGGTGAGCGACATGCTGGTCGACGGCAAGGGCACGCTGCCACGGCAGTGGCTGGCGCCGATCGAAGCGCCGTTCTGGAACGACTGGCCCACAGCCGCCGACCTGAGCGGCACGCCCAACAGCGCCGACCTGCAGAATTCCTACGAGGTGCGCGAGACGATCGGCTCGGCGTATGCGATGACCGACGTCGGCGGCACCCTGGCCGGGCGCGATGTACGCGGCAATCTCGGCGTGCGCTTGGTGCGTACCGAGCAGACCACCGACGGCCATGCCGACCTCGACGGCGCCGCCCAGCCGGTGCATTTCGCGCGCAGCTACACCAACGCGTTGCCCTCGCTCAACGCCGCCTGGGACGTGCGCGATGACATGGTGCTGCGGACCTCCGCGGCCAAGGTGATCACCCGCCCGGATCTCACCGACCTGTCGTCCAAGCTGACCTTCAATTCCAGTGGCGAAGTGCTGACCGCCAGCGGTGGCAATCCGGCGCTGCGTCCGTTCGAAGCCTGGCAGTACGACCTGACCTTCGAGTGGTACATCGACGGCACCTCCGCGCTGACTGGCGGTGTGTTCTACAAGGACATCTCCAGTTTCATCCAGACCCAGCTGTCGTATCTGGATTACCAGGGCCAGACCTACCTGCTTTCGTCCAAGACCAACGGCAGCCAGGCCAGCGTCAAGGGCGTGGAGCTGGCCTACCAACAGGTGTTCACCGGCCTGCCGGCGCCGCTGGACGGTTTGGGCATGCAGCTCAACTACACCTTTACCGACAGCCAGGCGACCTACCGCGACGGCACGCGCCGCTTCACCGACAGCCTGGAAGGCGTGGCCAGGAACACCTACAACGCCGTGCTGTTCTACGAGAAGGGCCCGCTGATGGCGCGCGCCAGCTACAGCTGGAGCGACAACATCGTCAACGCGGTGGGCACCGCCAACGTGGCCACGCTCAACAGCGATGCCTTCGGCAGCCTGGATGCCAATGTCGCCTGGAAGGTCAACGACACCCTGTCGGTGTTCGTCAACGCCATCAATCTCACCGGCCAGGTGCAGCGGCAGTACGTCGGCGACCACCTGTTCGGCGGCTACACCAACTACGGCCGGACCTGGTCGCTGGGTCTGCGCGCGCGCTTCTGAGCGCGTTTGCATGCGCAGCCAGCGGTCGTCGCGCTCGCGCACGGCCGCCACCGCACTGCGCCGATTGTTTCGCCTCTCCGCTTCACTCGTCATGGATCTGCCGATGCTTCTGCGTTTTTGCCGCCGCGCTACCGCCCTGCTCGGGCTCGCGCTCGTGCCGCTCACCCCTGCCCACGCCACCGATGCGACGCCGGACACCCTGGAAAAAGTGGTGATCCTCAAACGCCACGGCGTGCGTGCGGCGATGTCCAGCCCCGAACGGCTGGGTCGCTATTCGTTGCACGCATGGCCGCATTTCGGCGTGCCGGCCGGTCACCTCACCGCCAACGGCGCGCAGCTGGAACGCCTGTTCGGCGACTACTACCGCGCGCGCTACACCGCGCTCGGTCTGTTGAACGGCGATGGCTGCAACCAGGCCTATTACTGGGCCAACCGCACCCAGCGCACCATTGCCTCGGCGCAGGCGCTGGCCAGCACACTGACGCCCGGCTGCGCCGACCCCGTGCATCACGTGCCGACCGGCAGTTCCGATGTGTTGTTCGATGGCACCGCTGCGCTGCGTCAGCCCCAGGCGCGTGCGCGCATGCAGGCGGCCATTGCCGGCCGCATCGGTGGCGATGCGCGGGCCTGGAACGCGACCCAGAGCGATGCGCTCGACACGCTCGAACACCTGCTGCTGCAATGTGCGCAACGGCCGTGCCCCGCGCAGGCCGCGCCCGGCAAGCTACGCCTGACCACGGTGCCGGCCGGGCTGGACGATGCCGGGCCGTCGATTCCCGGTCTCGACGGCCCCGCCGCGGCTGCCTCGGGCATCACCGAAAGCCTGCTGATGGGCTGGGCCGATGGACAGGACTTCGCAGCACTCGGTTGGCAAGGCCTGGATGAAGCCACGCTGCTGCGTGTGTTCGCCCCGCACCAGGCCGAATTCGCGCTGCGTTTGCGCGCACCGACCGTCGCCCGCCTGGCCAGCACGCCGCTGGCCACACGCCTGCTGGCCACGCTGCAGCAAGGCAGCGATGCACACGCCGCGGCCGACGCCATCGGCGGCGATGCGCGCCTGGTGGTGGTGTCCGGCCATGACGGCACCCTAACCTTGCTGGCCGGCATGTTCGATCTGCACTGGCAGTTGCCCGGCTATCAATCCGACCAGACCGTCCCCGGTGGCGCGCTGGTGTTCGAACGCTGGCGGCGCGCCGACGGCCAGCGCGTCATTCGCCTGCGCTACACCGCGCAGAGCCTGACGCAGCTGCGCAAACGCGTGCCATTGACGCTGCAGGCACCGCCGCCGAGCGCAGCCATCTTCATTCCCGGCTGCAGCACCGCCACGCCGGCATACGACTGCCCGCTGCCGCAGTTCGCCCGCATCGTCCAGGCCGCACTCGACCCGCTCGCCTTGGACCACTGACCCCTCCACGCGACGCGCCGGGCCCGACGCGCCGCGTCCATCCGCTGTTCCCCAACCGCACGAGGTCATCATGCTTCAGCATCTGCGTTCTCTGCTCAGCGTCGGAATCGGTGTGACCCTGGCCTGCGCCGGTGTCGCCCACGCACAATCCAGCGTCGGCGTGCTCGACGTGCTCACCTATAACGTCGCCGGCCTGCCGGAGGGCATCTCCAGCAGCAACCCCGCCACCAATACGCCGCTGCTGGCACCGAAACTGGCGCCGTATGGGCTGGTTCACGTGCAGGAAGACTTCAACTACCACGCTGCGCTCTACGCCGGCGACAACCACCCGTACCGCACACCCACCAGCGGCGGTGCCGCCATCGGCGACGGTCTCAACACGCTGAGCAACTATCCCTTCAACGACTTCACCCGGGTCAAGTGGGACAAGTGCAACGGCACGGACTGCCTCACGCCGAAGGGCTTCAGCTACATGCAGGTGCGGCTGGACAACGGGGTGCTGCTGGACGTCTACAACGCCCACCCCAATGCCGGTACCGAAACCGCCGACCTGGCCGCCCGCCGCGCCAACATCAGCCAGTTGTCGCAATTCATCGGCACCTGGTCGGCCGGCAACGCGGTGCTGGTGATGATGGACTCCAACACCCGCTACACCCGCAGCGAAGACAACATCCGCGAGCTCATCGCCAGCAACAACCTGATCGATGCGTGGGTGGAACTGATCAAGGGCACCGCCCCGGCAGCCGGCGCCGCACCGCTGCTGTGCGGCACGCCGCCGACCAACACCTGCGAGGTGGTGGACAAGATCCTGTACCGCGCCGCGCCGCAGCTGACCCTGGCCGCCAACCGTTACCAGCTCGACCCAGGCAACTTCTACGACAGCGCCGGCAAGCCGCTGTCGGATCACTATCCGCTGTACACGCAATTCGGTTGGGCGGTGGGCACCGATGTGCGCACCAGCGACAGCTTTGGCGGACCGCATGGCGTGCCGTTCAACGACGTGGCCGGCGGCGCCCACCAGCGCCAACTGCGCAGCGTCACCCTGCGCGGCGCCGAACGCCTGGATGCGGTGGCCGCCAGCCTGGACAACGGCGCCACCCTGGCCCACGGCGGCAGCGGCGGAACCGCCACCAGCTTGGCCCTGCGCAGCGGCGAGACGCTCACCTCGGCCACCGTCACGCTTGGCCAGTACAACGGCCGCACCCGGTTGTTCTCGCTCAGCCTGACCACCAACCAGGGCCGCAGCATCGCCGCCGGTACTCCGACCAGCGAGCGCTATACCCTCACCGCCCCCACCGGCTGGCATATCGCCGGCTTCACCGGCCGCGCCGGCGATGCCATCGACAAGCTGGGTGTGATCTATCGAAAGGATTGAGCGCGGCGGATTTATCCATTGCAACGGAGCGGCGTCGGTTCGGCGCCGCTCTGTTTTGTGTGCGGCAATCACGACGAGGCGATGGCCGGCATTATCGCAGCTCGCGATGACGCACGTCTGCAACGCCGCGCAATTGCGTGTCACCCAAGGACACAGGCTCCACGCGTGCAGGCGCTTTCAATGGCGTGCGCTTCCGGCGTTGCATCCAAGATCGCAGTACCGCAGGCGCTGGTGCTTTTTAGGGACAGCTGCGCGCTGACGGTTGGCGGCATTGGCGCGGCACGCAGACGGGTTTCAGCGGGTTGCGACCAATGTCGATCGTGGTTCTGCCTGCAGCGGCCTGCAGGCCATCAAGCTAGGCAAGGCGCTGGAGCGCGATCGGCCACAGCAATTGCGGCGATGGACGATCCGGGACGGTATGTCTGACGTATCGGGAAAATTCCAACGATGAACTCGATTGTCCATCCGCTGCCGGCTGAAGTAGCGATGATGTTATGAGTACCAAGGGGTGCGACTGCAAGCGTGAATTTTCTTCAGCATCCCCTCGATCACGCACGAGCGAGCGACCATCCGTGCGATGCCGCGCGCAGGGACTTCCCTGCGCGCAGCAAAACACGTCATCGCCCTCGGCCCTTGGCCGCCTCGCAGAGCCTGCGATTGAACCAGGTGGACTTGGCGATGGGCAGGTACGCATCCCAGTCGCTGGGCGGCAACATCGTGCTGTCCTTGTCCATCTCCGCCTGGAACGAGGCCTCGTCGCGGCTGCGACCGGCCATGGTCTGATCCAGTGCCGCCAGGCACTCTTGCGGGCGGTTCAGGCGCAGCAGGGTGAGCGCGCGGTCGTTGGCGAAACGGTCGCGATCGAGCCAGTTGAGGAACTCGCCGCACTCGCCCGCGAACAACTGCATGCCGGCAAGTGCTTCGGTATAGCGCTTGCCGCGATAATCCCGCAGGTACGCCTCACGTCGTCGGCTGCTGGCTGCGGAGGTGCAGCCGGCCGGCAGCTGCAGATAGTCGCCTTCGAAGCTGGCGCGCATGCCGCAGTAATCGCGGCAGCTGTCTGGCGTCAGTGCGGCGATGCTGAAGCCACCTGCCACCGGCTTGAACGAGAGCTTGCACGGCGTGTCGCTGGCATCGCTCACTTCCGCCTTGTCGCCTTGCAGCGTGCCCTCCAAGGAACAGGTGTGGCCGTTGGCGCCCACCGCGAGCATCTCGAAGTGGCGCGCCCCACCCTTGTCGCTGACCTGCAGGCTGCCCCAACCTTGCTTGGTGCCGTATTCGCCAGGCGTCGGACCGGCCGCCACCGCGCCAAATGCCGCCAGCCACATCAGTATTCCGCTCCATCCATATCGCCGTGCCATTGCTTCGTCCTGTGTTCGACCAAGCGGCAAGTGTGCGGCATCGCGGCGACGCCAGGCGAGCGTCGCGCTGACGCTGGCTCGGCGGTGCGTCCCACCGCCTGTGTCCCCAGCCGATTATCTCGCGTGGCAATCCGCGCACGCCCGTATGTTGCTATCGCCGCCTACGGGCGCACGCTCAGTGCATGGCTGCGGCGCTGCGCTCATGCTGCGATGTGCGTTCGCGTGCATCGGCTGTAGACCATCAACCCAGCAATGCGAGCACCGATATCTGCTGCGCCGATCCATCCAGATGGTGATGTCGATAACACGCTGGCTGCAGCTGCTCGACAAACATCGCCACACCCCATCAGCGCAGGCCCGACACCCGCCGCGCCGCAATGACGTGGCGGGTGCCTGGATGCGAATCAGGCCTCCAGCAGCGGCGACGGCGCGGCGCTCCCGTCGTCCTGTGCAATCAGGAAGGCCGCCCCGGCGCTGGTCGAGGCAACGTAGGCCAGCACGTCCATCGTCGTCTGATAGGCCCAGATCGCGAAGCTGGTGATCAGCTCTGCCGCCACCGTCGCACCGGCGCTCGCCGCACCGCCCAGCACCTTGGTCAGGATGGTGACCAGCGCCATCGACAGGGCCCACCACCCGGCCATGCTCAGCACCAGCCGCAGCAACGGCATGAACACGCCGGCCTCGTACACGGCCACCAACACCGTCAGCAGCGCGCCGGCCGACGCGGTCCGGTTGTTGCCGACCGTGGCGACCAACCCGTTGATCGCGCGCATGACGCTGGGATAGCCCTCGAGCAACCGGTAGACGCCAGGGCCGAGCCTGTCGGCATTGCCGATCAACGGCCCCAGACCGATCGCCAGGAAGCACCCGCCGGTCAGATCCCAGATCACCTTGACCAGCGCCAGATTCAGATCCTCGGTGGACAGGTCACCACCCACAAACGCCTTGAGATGGTTGTCCAGTCCGGCCTGGGTGGGGTTGAACAGGAAACTGAAGCAGGTGGAAAAATCCGGGCTGTAGTTCCCGCTGCCCACGATCGCGTTATTGGCGTCCACCGCCACGAACGGCGCACCGCCGGCGATACCCAGGTTCAAGGCGCCATTGGACTGCAGCGACGGCACCAGATTGGCCGCGTTCTGCGCACTGCCGCCGGCATGCAAGGTACCGTCGGCGGCCAATTGCACGTAGCTGCCGTCGCTGCAGCGCAGCTGCACGATCGGCGAGCCGGCCGCACCTGGAATCGACAAGGTGAAGGTCTCCGCTGCAGCGCTGGACGCGGCGCTGGCGAGGATCTGCTGGTTCGCGCCCACCTGCCAGAAACCGCCAGCCGCGGCGCTGAGCTTGATCTCGTCGCCGGTGGCGAACAGCCCCGCCATCGACACGAAGTTCTGGTCGATCGCAAACGCCGGTTCCGGGCGGGTCAGCGCGAACGGCTGCCCTTCGCGCACCACGGTGCTGGAGATCGCCGCCGACCCCCAGCTGTAAACGGCGACGAAGGATTTGGCGACATTCGGCCAGCTATCGCCGAAGGTGGCGTTGTTGGCCGTGATGTTCAATGCCTGACCGCTGACCAGCCCGGCGACCTTGGCAGTCACATCGCTGCGCCCGTAACTGGCCGCGATGATGTTCAGCGCAGCCGGATCCACCGGCGGCGTGTATGCAGGCGTGGACGCGGTGTAGTCGATGGTGAGCGTGCCGCCCTCCTGGATGATGGAAGATTGCGGCGCGTAGTCGGCGTATTGGAATACCACGCACAGCGTCTTTGCGTTACCGGGCCAGCCATCGCCGAACACCGCATTGGATGCCGGCAGGCTCACGTGGCGCTGCCTGACATTGGCCTGCAGGATACCGGTCACATCCTGCAGGCCCCAGAAGGCACTGAGCACCTGCAGGTGCGGACGATACCTCAAGGCATAGGGGCTGCCTTCCACCACGATGTCGATGAACAGAACCTGCCCCGTGTAGCTGGCCACCACCACCAGGGTCTTGACGTTGTTCGGCCAGGTATCGGTAAAGGTCGCGTTGTTGGCAGTGATATCGAGCGTCTGGTCGCTCTGCTGCACCAGACCCTGCACCTTGGCGGTCACATCCACCGGACCGTAGCTCGCGCCCCAGATCGTGAGCACGGGCCCGGTGGCGGCGATATCGCCTGCCTGCGCGTCCGCCTGCGCGAACTCGGTCGCCCCGACGCTCAGCGTGGCCCCCTCCTTCGCCGCCACGGTGCGCGTTGCACCATCGTCGTAGCGGTAGACCACTGTCAGCACCTTGGCATGATTTGGCCAGGTGTCGGTAAAGGTCGCATTGTTGGCCACCACCGATAGCGTCTGCGGGGCGGCATTGCGGTTGACCAATGCCGCCACCTGCGCGGTGACGTCCTTCAATCCATACGTTGCGGCCACGATGTTGAGAACACCGCTGCTCGAAATGTTCATGCCTTTTCCCGTGAGGTGATGGTCGGTACCAACCGTACCGGGCCTGCGCAAGCGAACCCGACAGAACGTCTCAGTCGTCCGGCCTGCGACGCACTGCATCACTCAAGCCAGGACTCGAAAGAGTTCTGTCACGTTGCTCGATCCACTTCCTGATCCCGTTCAACCGGGACGACCGGTGTCGGGTTGGCTTCGCACGTGAACCTGCGCCCGTTCGTTCGGGTGACATCACCGGAAAGCACCCCGATCGTGCCCGGACGGAGTACTGAACGTTCGTGATCAGTTCTGCCCGGCCGAGCCATTCTGACGCCGTCCGTGATCGTGCCGATCGCCCTTTGGACCTCCGCGCACCTCCGGTTTGGTCCGGCTGTCATGATTGCCCTGGTGATCGCGGCCAGTCAGGGCTTTGCGTGCTGCCCCTTTTTCGCTTCCCTGTGCGGCAAGCGCGGATTTCTGGACAACCACGCGCTGCTGCGCCACTACCGTTGCGCCATCACATTTGCGATGACGCTGGTCGGATGGATTCACCGGCTTGGTTACCAATCCCAAGGCGGGCTTCTTGCAGACGCTGCATACTAGTTCAACCATAAATCACCTCGTCTTTCGTGAGAGATCCCGGAGGCAGCTGAAAATGGCGGAGTCGCACCGGCGGATGCACATCGGTCAGACGGGTGGCGGGTTGCAGTTGCCCTCCGCAACATCGCGCTCGTGGAGAAAGTGAACCCGACCCCGTTACCTCGTTACCTCGTTACCAAACCTGATCCCGTTGCCAATTTTTATTGTAATTTCAATTTACTAATTCATTGAATGGTAAGTAAAAGCACCATTATTTATTTCAAAAATCCACGCCTTTTGCTCTGCGTCAGTTACAGGGTGGGCGAAAGGTCCTACACTCATATAAGTATTGACACCCAGCCCCTGCCGCCAATCATCCACGCCTCCACCGAAATATAAAATTGGCAGATTTACCTGAAATCCAGCGGAAGCCATCATCGCATTGAACTGAACGACATCGTATTGCGCACCCGATGCAAACATAGAGAAGTGAGCGCCGCGCAGCCTCTTATTATCTACTATCTGCAACGCGCCCAGACATGAATCGACTTTCGAGAAAGCAATCACCCGCGAAGCGGCGTACTCCCATTCACGGATGATGGGAATTCGACGGGGGTCGGTTTCCTTGACGCTTCGAAGGCCACCTCTTGCACAGCGGTCGCTTGGATTATCTCCTGGATCAGCCGAATTGCGTATCGCACGCGCCACCTCATACTCGTGTTCAGAAGCTGCCATTCATCACCTCAGCAAGATTGTAAAACTACTTGAATAAATCAAATTAACTTGTGGCAACTTTCAAGCACGATCCATGCGTCGCATAAGTTCCGTAGTGCCGTATGCAAATTTATCTGAGCCTGAGGCACGATATCTAGCTTAGATCCGGAGCCTCCCAGTTCACCACTGTATCTGTGTGGTAGTGGGAGTACAGAGCTTGCACGGTATCAAGCGTCGTCTTGCAATCGAAACAGCACGGCTTCGAGACTCCCATATGTACGCCCTTTGCCGAGTAGCTACTGGCTTTAATCTCCTCCAAAACCTGCATCTCGGCATGCATACCACCCTGGCCACGCTCGACGATGGCGTATGTAAAATCGAACCCCAGCTCCTGTGCCAGCGCTTCCATATGCCAGTCGTCGAGTCGACGGCTGTTGGCCGCCACTAGCCATTCGTCGTTAATGACCGCCAGTGCAACACAATCCATTTGGATCAGTCCTTGGGAAGCCTTTGTCTGCGAAGTTCTTCCAGAGTAGCTAATTGCTAGTAGAAAACTGGCAGCCTTGTCCAGGTCGTTTATCTCCGAGCGCCGGAGCGCATGGTAGCCCTTATCCTTGCGGTTAACTCGCTTACGCAATGCCTTTGGCATCATTAAACTCCTCTAGACCGTTACCTTCCCGCAACAGTGAAATTGGCGATTTTTTTGAAAACCAAAAATTAAACCAATGCATGATCTTAAACAGGATTGAAACCGCTACTTCTCAAGGTGTTGTAGTCAGTCATACATCCCTCCACTCATGGCCAGGCCTTCCCGTCGCCACTAATTTTCTATTAACCCAGTAAAACCAACAGAAAATTTTCGAAATCAGAGGAACGAATAAACCAATGCGGACTCTTCAGCACGAATATCAAGGCGTTCAGTCCGTTCCCGATCCACTACCCCACGCAGAAATTTGCGACTGATCTCAGGCAACATCGAATTGGTCAAGATCGCATCGATCATCCGCCCGCCCGACTCGCTCTCGGTGCAGCGGCTCACCACCAGCTCCACTACAGACTCGTCGTATTCGAAGGGAATCCTGTAGCGTTCTTCGATGCGCTTTTTGATGCGGTTCAACTGCAGTCGCACGATCTGGCCGAGCATGGTGTTGCTCAGCGGGTAATACGGAATCGCCACCAACCGCCCGAGCAATGCAGGCGGAAACACCTTCAACAACGGCTCGCGCAAGGCCGTGGCCATGCCTTCCGGATCGGGCATCAGTTCCGGGTCCTTGCACAGGCTGGCGATCAGGTCCGTGCCGGCATTGCTGGTGAGGACGATGAGGGTGTTGCGGAAGTCGATGCGGCGGCCTTCGCCGTCTTCCATCCACCCCTTGTCGAAGACCTGGAAGAACAGTTCGTGGACGTCGGGGTGGGCTTTTTCGACTTCGTCGAGCAGGACGACCGAGTATGGCTTGCGCCGCACGGCCTCGGTCAGCACGCCGCCTTCGCCATAGCCGACATAGCCCGGCGGCGCACCCTTGAGCGAGGAGACCGTATGCGCCTCCTGGTATTCGCTCATGTTGATGGTGATCAGGTTCTGCTCACCGCCGTACAGGGTTTCGGCCAAAGCGAGTGCGGTTTCGGTCTTGCCCACGCCGGAGGTGCCGGCCAGCAGGAACACGCCGATCGGTTTATCCGGGTTATCCAAGCCGGCGCGGCTGGTCTGGATGCGCTTGGCAATCATCTCCATGGCGTGGTCCTGGCCGATCACGCGCTTGGCCAGCAGTTCGGGCAGGCGCAGCACGGTGTCGATCTCGTTGCGCGCCATGCGCCCGACCGGGATGCCGGTCCAGTCGGCGACGACGGCGGCCACGGCTTGGTAGTCGACAGTGGGCAGGATCAACGGTGATTCGCCTTGCAGTGCGGCCAGTTCGGCCTGCACCAGTTGTAGGCGCGCAAGGAGCGTGTCGCGATCCACCTGCACCGGTGCGTCGAGCACCGCTGTGTCGCCGGATGCGATCTGCTCGGCATTGGCCTCCGCTTCCAATGCGCTGCCGGTGCCTTCCACCGGCGCGCTGGCGTTGCGCAGTTGCGCGCGCAGCGACAGCAGTTCGTCGACCAATGCTTTTTCTGCAACCCAACGCTGTTCCAATGCCTGCAGCCGGCTACGTTCGGCATCCAGCAAACCTGCACATGCAGCAGCACGCTCATCCACCACGATGCCGATTGCGCGCTCGCGTTCGATGATCGCCTGCTCGGTGTCCAGCGATTCGATGCGTCGGCGGCTGTCGTCCACTTCCGCCGGCGTGGCATGCAGGCTCACCGCCACGCGCGCGCAGGCGGTGTCGAGCAGGCTCACCGACTTGTCCGGCAGTTGCCGCGCGGGGATATAGCGGTGACTGAGCTTGACCGACGCTTCCAGCGCTTCGTCGAGGATCTGCACGCGGTGATGCTGTTCCATCATCGAAGCGACGCCGCGCATCATGCGCACCGCCTTGGCTTCGTCTGGCTCATCGACCTGCACCGCCTGGAAGCGCCGCGTCAGTGCGGGATCCTTTTCGATGTACTTCTTGTACTCGGCAAACGTGGTCGCGCCCACCGTGCGCAAGGTGCCGCGCGCCAGTGCCGGCTTGAGCAGATTGGCCGCATCGCCGGTGCCGGCCGCGCCACCGGCGCCGACCAGGGTGTGGGTTTCGTCGACGAACAGAATGATCGGCTTGGGGCTGGCCTGCACCTCGTCGATGACCGCGCGCAGGCGCTGCTCGAACTCGCCCTTCATGCTGGCGCCGGCCTGCAGCAAGCCGACATCCAGCGCGCGCAGTTGCACATCCTTCAACGCCGGCGGCACATCGCCGCGTGCGATGCGCTGCGCGAAACCTTCCACCACCGCGGTCTTGCCGACGCCGGCTTCGCCGACCAGGATCGGGTTGTTCTGGCGGCGGCGCATCAGGATATCGACCACCTGGCGGATCTCGTCGTCGCGGCCGATGATCGGGTCGAGCTTGCCCTCGCGCGCCTGTGCGGTGAGGTCGGTGGTGAATTTCTTCAGCGCTTCCTGCTTGCCGAGTGCGGCAGGCGCGATGGCACCGCTGGTCTCCCCGGGTGCAGCGGCCTGACCAAGCGAGAATCCATCGCTGGGCAGCAAGCCATCTTCCGGCGAGCCGGCCACGATCTCGGCGAAGCGCTCGTTGAGCACTGCGGGCTTGAGCTTGTCGAACTCCTTGGAGATCGCCAGCAACGCATGACGCAAGCCGCGCACGCTCAACATACCGACCACCAGAGAGCCGGTACGTACTTGCGCTTCACCAAAACTGAGCGAGGCGTACACCCAACCGCGCTCCACCGCTTCTTCGACGTTGGCCGATAGATCGGTCACGGCAGTGGAGCCGCGCGGCAAGCCATCCAGCGCGGCGGTGACATCGCGCGCCAGCGTGGACGGGTTGAGCTGAAAGTGCTTGATGATGCGGTGCAGGTCCGAGTCCTGCAGCTGCAGCAACTGATGCAGCCAATGCACCAGCTCCACATCCGGGTTGCCGCGCAGCTTGCAGAACACGGTGGCGCTTTCGATGCCGCGGTAGGCCAGCGGATTGAGCTTGCCGAACAAGGCACTGCGGGAGATCTCGGCCATGGTGCGTCCTTGAATCGAATAGATAGGTGGTGAGCGAATCAGTACGCGCTGCGCGTCACCCGGAGGGGTGCAGCACCACATCGTCGGCATCGGCGATGCTCCAGGCGCGGCGGCCCAGCCAGGTGTCCAGGCCCAGCCGGCTATTGCGTGCCAGGTGCGGCGTGGGAACCTCGTCGGCCTTGAGCAGCAGTTGCAGTTCCCAGCCGAATTCGTCGCCCAGATAGCTGCGCACCGTGGCGGTGAGTTGCTTCAGCGCCTGGCCACCCGGCAGGAACCGTTGAAACGCCTGGCGTGGCAGCGGCCCCAGGCAGATGCGTACGCGTTGCTGCGCGCCACGCACGTGTGCGCCCACCACGCTGTCCACACCCAGGCGCGCGTTGCGCGGACCTAACCCAAGTTGCAAGTGCGCATCGGCCGGCAGGCGCATCCATTCGGCAATGAATTCCTGCACCTGCACCGGCCAATCGAACAACTGCTGCAGCAGCGCACGCAGGCCTTCCGGCGTGCGTGTGGCTGCGCCAAGGCGGCCGGTGTGGTAACGACGTGCGTCGTCCGGCAATGCATCGCGTTGGCGCAGGTGCGGGCTGGCGATCCCCACCAATGCGTCCAGCCATGCACGGAACTGGTCGCTCGCCGGCCGCTCGGCCTGCACGCTGGGCTGGGCCTGTGCCCAGCCCCGGTAGAACAGGCTCAGCATGCGGTGGTGGAACACATCGGCAAACGCGGCGAAGGTGCCGTCCTTGGCTTGCTGCGCACGCTCGATGGCGTATTCGGTCAGGTGCAACGGCAACGGCGCGTTTGGCCCGAAAAGACCGAAGAACACGCCATACAGCGCGGCGGGCTGATCGTGCGTTGCCGGTGTGTAGCGGTCCAGCGCACGTGGCGCGAATGCCAGTGACGGCGCGTGCCGCAACCGCAGCACATCGTCGCTGGCGCGTGCCGATTCGCCCAGGCGCGGCTGCTGCGGATGGCAGCGTTCGATCGCGCGCAAGGCCGCGAATGGGCTGAAATCCTGTGGCCGGGTCTGCAGCGCCTGTGCCAGCGCGGCAGCCGCGGCGCTCACAGGCGCGGGCGCGTGCCGGGCTGGGCTGGCCATCGGGCCACCTCGTTGCGTTCGGTGGTACGCAGCACGGTTTCGGTAAAGGAATTCACCGACACGTAGCGCGCGAAGAAGTGACGCAGCACCGAGGCCAGCAGGAACTCGCCGGTGCCTTCGAAAGCGGCCTCCTCACAGGTGAGCGTGATCTCCAGGCCGCGGCCGAAGGTGATCGGGCCCGGCACCGGAATGCGCCGCACGATCGGTGTGCCGCGCACCTGCTTGACGCCTTCGATCTGGCGCTGCGCGGACGCATCGAACGGGTCGCAGTACAGGGTGAGGATCTCGCGCAGCGCAGCGGCGCCGTCGGGGCCATCTTCGAACAGCGACAGATAATTGAGCTGCAATTGACTGAGCAGGCGCCACGCGGTCTGCCCATCCGACAGTGCCGGGCGCGGCTTGGTTGGTCCGGCCACGCAACGCACGCTCTGTACCGGCACGCCATTGTCCATGGTGAAATCGGTGGCGCCCTTGCCTACCGGCATATGCAGCGGCAGATCGCGGTTGCTGCACCACAGTTGCAGCCCAAGCTGACGCAGGCGCGTGCTGCGTGCCTGATCGTCGGCATCGACCAGGCTGACGAACACTTCGCTGCCCACATAGCTCGACCGCGCGCCATCACGGCGCTGCCGTGCCGACAGCATGCGCGGCTCGCGGCGCATGCTGTAGAATGCGCCATGCCGCGCATGCCAGGTGCGAGCGTCGCCCCCGTAGAACGGGGTGAAGCGTTGCTCCGGCTCCTGACGATCGCCGAAGCCTTCCACCTCGCCCAGGTGATGGATCTCGAAATCCATCGGCCGGGTACGGTCGGCCAGCACGTGGTATTCGTGCAGGCCGGCTTGCAGATGGATGCGATCGGCACGCCGCGGGAACAGGTTGATCGCCGGCGTGCAGAACAATTTGAAATGCTCGGCGCCCACTGCCGCAGCCAGGCTGGGCAGGCTGCGTTGCAGCAACACCACCACCTCGAAGCTGCTGCCCTGCAACCGCCGCAATGGCGCGCGCAGTCCGGTGAGTTCTGCGAACAGAAAGCGCTCCGGACAGGCGAAATATTCCTGCAGCAAGCGGTAACCACTGAACGAGCGGCCGTCGTAGGGAATCAATGCATCGTCGTCGGCAAAGCCGCGCATCTGCACGGCATCGGCGCTCAACGTCATCTCCAGCGTGCCACCGCCGGCACCGCTGCCACGCACCACCACCGCAGTGGTATCGGCATGCAGCTGTTCGTACAACCGCTTGGGCAAGCCATCGGCGCCGGCCAGAAACAGCGGCAGCCGATCCAGCGCCAGCGCGTGCGTCTGCGCACCACCCACCAGCTCGAAGCGCAGACGCACGCCGGCACGCACCACGCGCCCGGGCGGCAAGGCGATGCCGGCAGCGGCCAATGCGGCTGGCGATTCCAGATACTTGGCCTCGGCCAGCTGCAATGGCCACAAGGTCACCGCATGCGCGGTGCGGAAGTCGCAGGCGGTACGTTCGCCGGCGCCGATCAGGCTGCGCAACGCGCTTTGTCGCGGCACGGCCACGCCTGCTGCCAGCCCGCTGTCTTTCAGGTCCGGCTGCAACTGCACCACCGCCATCGAAGGCAGCGGTGCCAGATAATGCGGGTAGACCATCTCCAGCAGGTGCTGGGTGAACACCGGGTACTGCGCGTCCAGCTTGAGTTGCACGCGCGCAGCCAGGAATGCGAAGCCTTCCAGCAGCCGCTCGACGTACGGGTCGGCGCATTCGAATGCATCCAGGCCGAGCCGGCCGGCGATCTTGGGATACTCGCGCGCAAACTCCGCGCCCATGTCGCGCACGTGCTGCAACTCGCGGGTGTAGTACGGCAGCAGGCGCGGGTCCATGAGGTCAGCCGTGCCCTTCGACGATATCGAGCCGGCCGGTTTCCAGGTCCAGCGCGGTCTTCAGGTACAGGTTCAACGGCAACGGCTGCGCCCACATCTCCGATTCGATGGTGAACAACAGCGAGCGCCGGTCCATGCGCGCAGCATCGGCATGCACGCTGACGCGCAGCGTCTCGGGAATCAGGCGCGGTTCGAACGCCAGAATCGCCTCGCGAATGCGTTGTTGCAGCGCGGCCGCATCGATACCGGTCACTGCAACACCGGCCAGATCCGGGATGCCGTAATTCAGCACCGAACTGCGTACCTGCGGGTGCGCTTCCAGCGGGCGGCTGGTTTCCAGATTCACGGCATTGAGCAACCACGACAGATCGCGAATCACGCACTCGCGCAGGCGCGTGGCCGAAATCACGCGCTGCTCGCGGCTCTCTTCGCGTTGGCTGGGCGCGACATCGGTGAGCCGGTCCAGCAGCGAGGGCTGCAGGCGTTCGGTGGTGGTGAGTTCGGCCATGGCGTGTCAGC
This sequence comes from Xanthomonas sp. D-99, assembly GCF_017746145.1. Lineage (NCBI taxonomy): Bacteria > Pseudomonadati > Pseudomonadota > Gammaproteobacteria > Lysobacterales > Lysobacteraceae > Xanthomonas > Xanthomonas sp. D-99. Next base: position 70,053 of record NZ_JAGHWU010000024.1, read on the forward strand.
CCGCGTCGAATTGCACATCGCGCACATCGAGCAGCGCGATCTCGCGCAACTCGGTGCTCCACATGCGCTGGCCCAGGCCGATCTCGCCCTGCGCGCCATGCGTCCATTCGGTGCGGCGCGCCAATTGCAGCTCGCCGGCATCCAGATGCTCGCTGCCGGGATACCGCACCGGCAGGTAGCCGAAGGCCTGGCCACCGTTGCGCCATAGCACGCTCACCGGCGCCCACACGGTGTCGCGCAGATCCCGCGGCGCTTGCATGCGCAACTGCTGGATGTGGCTGAGCGGTGCCCAGGCGTAGCCGCTGTCGAGCATGAGTTCGATGCAGGGCCCGAAACGGGTGTCTGCATCTGCGAGCCACTGGAAGCGTTCGCCATCGAGCACGCCGGCACTGGCCGGTGCCAACGCGAACGCCTGCGCCCGCAACGCCGCGGCCTGTTCGCCATGCCCTTGCGCCGATAGTTGCAGCGCGTGTAGATGCATCGCCAACCATTCGGCCGGCTCACCGATCACATGCGGCAATCGCGCGCCGGCAAACACCTCAGCGCGCGTCTGTTCGCCCTGCAGCACTGCAAGGTACGTCTGCGCCAAGGGCTGCGTGGCGGCATCCAGCTCAGCGCAGGCGCGCAGCTGATCTGCGGCGCGCGACCACTGGCCGAGTACGGCCAGCAACTGAAACAGGAACACGCGCTGCGCTGCGTCGGCCGGTTGCCGGCGCACCTGCTGGATCAGTTGCTGCAACGCCTGCGCCGGCTCGCCTTGGGCAAGCAGGGTCTGTGCGGTGGCATCCATCGCGCGGTTCCTTATCGAAGAAGGTGGCGGTGCCGTGCGCGGCACCGCCAGTCATTGCATTGCCGCCATCGGAGGCAGCCAACGTCACAGCGTCAACTTCCGATGGGCGGCGCAGAGCGAGCGATGTACACGCATGTCGTGCCGCACCGCGTCGCCAAACGCACCTGCGTGGCGAAGGCGTTGTGGTGGCCTGCGCCCGCGTCAGGCCTTGGCCACACCCTGAATGTCGTAGGTGAATTCCTTCGCCCCGCCCTGCGCGGTGCCCTTGTCGTCCTGCGGCTGGAAGCCGTACTTGAACTTGCCGAAGTGCAGCGTCACGTTTTCGGTCAGGCGGTCTTCGCCACCGGAGCCGCCGGTCGACAGCGAGGTAATCAGCACGCCTTCGCTCAATTCCAGGGTGAGAAAGTCGCTTTGCTCGCCGGTGGCGTTGGTGACGTACAGCCAGGCGTTTTCCACCCGTGCACCGGTGCACACTGCATCCAGCAGCGCGTTGGAGCAGCCGTCCACGTACTTGGTGATGGAGATGTCCTGGATATGCGCCTTGCCGCCGCTGGCCGAGCCGCCACCGGTGTGCAGGTCGCCGGAATTGCTCGCGCCCCACGACCAGGCCAGGATCGGAATCTCGCCCTTGTGCTTCTTGTGGTTGGACGCGCCTTCGATCTTGACCTTGCCGCTGCCGAACTTGATATGCATGTCGAACGCCATGGAACTGCTCCTTCAATGAGAGTGACAACACGAGATGGCGCGACGCGCAGTGGCGTCGTGCGTGACGCGAATGCGTCGGATCAGGCCTTGGCGGCCGAGGGAAGGCGCGAGACCAGCCGCAACGACACGGTCAGGCCCTCCAGCTGGTAATGCGGCTTGAGGAAGAACTTGGAGCTGTAGTAGCCCGGCGCGCCTTCCACTTCTTCCACCACCACTTCGGCGGCAGCCAACGGCTTGCGCGCCTTGGTTTCTTCGCTGGAGTTGGACGGGTCGCCGTCGATGTACTGCGTCACCCAGCGCGTCAGCCAGCGCTGCATCTGTTCGCGATCGGAGAACGAACCGATCTTGTCGCGCACGATGCACTTGAGGTAATGCGCAAAGCGGCAGCACGCAAACATGTAGGGCAGGCGCGCGCCCAATGCTGCGTTGGCGGTGGCATCCGGGTCGTCGTATTCGTCGGGCTTGTTGAGCGACTGCGCGCTGATGAAGGCGGCCATGTCCGAGTTCTTGCGATGCACCAGCGGCATCAGGCCCATCTTGTCCAGCTCGGCGGAGCGGCGGTCGGTGATCGCCACTTCGGTCGGGCACTTCATGTCCACGCCACCGTCGTCGGTGGGAAAGGTATGCGTGGGCAACCCCTCCACTGCGCCGCCAGACTCGATACCGCGAATGCGCGAGCACCAGCCGTACTGCTTGAACGAGCGGTTGATGTTCACCGCCATCGCATAGGCGGCGTTCTGCCAGGTGTACTTGTTGGAATCCGCGCCGGCGGTGTCTTCTTCGAAATCGAATTCTTCCACCGGGCTGGTGGCCGCACCGTAAGGTAGACGCGAGAGCGTGCGCGGCATGGCCAGACCGATGTACTTGGAGTCTTCGGATTCGCGCAGCGAGCGCCATGCAGCGTAATCGGGCGTGGAAAAAATCTTGGCCAGATCGCGCGGATTGGAGAGCTCGCTCCAGTTGTCCATGCCCATCAATTTGGGCGCGGCGGCGGCAATGAACGGTGCGTGCGCGGCGGCGGCTACCTGCGCAATGCCGTTGAGCAGTTCCACATCCGGCGGGCTCTGGTCGAAGTAGTAATCGCCGACCAGGCAGCCATACGGCTCGCCACCGAGCTGGCCGTATTCCTGCTCGTAGACCTTCTTGAAGATCGGACTCTGATCCCAGGCGGTGCCCTTGTAGCGCTTGAGCACCTTGCCCAGTTCCTTCTTGCTGATGTTCAGCACGCGGATCTTGAGCTGCTGGTCGGTCTCGGTGTTGTTGACCAGATAATGCAGGCCGCGCCAAGCACCTTCGAGCTGCTGCAGATCGGCGTGATGCAGGATCTGGTTGAGCTGCTCGGTGAGTGCGCGGTCGATCTCGGCGATGTAGGCCTTGATGGTCTGCGACACGTCTTCGCTGACCACATCGCTGCGGTTGAGCACCTGCTCGGCGAGCGTGCGCACCGCCGATTCCACTTCTTCCTTGGCGCGCTCGCTCTTGGGGCGGAACTCGCGGTTGAGCAGCGCGGCAAAGTCGCCCTGCTCGGTTGTTTCGGTGCCACTGGTGGCCAATGCGGCTTCGGTCGCGGACATGGCGTTACGCTCCTTCCGGTTCGGAGGCAGGCTTGGCGGCCGACACCAGCGACTGCAGCAACGCCGGGTCGCGGATGGCGTTGGCAATCAGCTGCTCTGCACCGGCCTTGCCATCCATGTAGGTGTCCAGGTTGGCCAGCTGCGTGCGCGCTTCCAGCAACTTGGCCAGCGGCGCAACCTTGCGCGCGATGGCAGCCGGCGAAAAGTCGTCCATGCTTTCGAAGGTGATATCCACCGCCAGCTCGCCTTCGCCGGTGAGCGTGTTGGGCACCTTGAATTGCGCACGCGGACGCATCGACTGCAGCCGGCTGTCGAAGTTGTCGACATCGATCTCCAATGCCTTGCGCTCGTCCAGCGAAGGCAGTTCGCCGGCATTGGCGCCGGACAGATCCGACATCACGCCCATCACGAATGGAATCTGTACCTTCTTCTGCGCACCGTAGACCTCCACGTCGTATTCGATCTGCACTCGTGGCGCCCGATTGCGGGCAATGAACTTCTGACTGCTGGCCATGCCTGATCTCCGATTGAGCTTGCCCGTTGCGCCGGCGTGCAGGGCACGTGCGCCGCCATGTGGCTTGGATGTCGCCGGCCCGGCGGTATGCCTGCGGCCTGCGTGCGACGCCGCTGCCGTGGGCTAGCCCACGACCGCCACGCACCACCCGGACCGAAGCGGCAGGCCGTGCGATGACGCTTTCTCAGCGTTGCGGCGAGGATAGAAATGCGCCTGTGCGCTCACCCGACAAATCGTCTCAATCGCCGCGATCGGGCGCAGACGGGCACGGATGCGTGATCCAGCGCCGACTTTGTGAAAGAGGCGTGATGGGTTGGCACTGCTTTTCTCGGTTGACCAGGGGACAGGCCCCGGGGAGTGGGCCGCAGGCAGCATCCGCATGAGCAGCAGCAGTTATTACAGCGCCATCGTTGCGCACGTACCGCCGGCCGGCGAGGCACAAGCGCCGCTGATGATCGATCTGCTGGCCTATATCGAGCAGCACATCGGCGAGGCGGAATTGGGCACCGAGTCGTTGCAGCAAGCGTTCGCGTTATCGCGTGCATCGCTGTACCGCTTGTTTCAGTCGCGTGGCGGTGTGGCCAGCTATATCCGCGAGCAGCGGCTAAGCACAGCGCACCGCTACCTGCAGGCCTACCCGGAGTGCAGCCTGACCTGGTTGCTCTACGAAATGGGCTTTGCCTCCGAGCGGCAGTTTCAGCGCGCGTTTCAGCAGCGCTTCGGCATGCCGCCCATGCAGTGGCGTCGCCAGTGCCGCGCTGCGCCGCATCTTCCTGCGCCACGGCGTGGCCACTACATGCCGATGTGGCGCTTCATGCGCGAACTGAGCCAGCACGTACAACCCGAGCACGCATCGATCCGCGGCGGCGCGGCCACACCCACGCACGGCTCTCCGCTGGTGCATACCGAAGCACTGCGCCGGCTCGCCCGATCGGCACCGCGCTTTGCGGCACAACCGGAGCCGATGGAGAGCGAAGCACTTTGAGTTGCGTAGGAGCGCACCTGGGCGCGACCTGCATGGCCTGGACGCCACCTTGCGCCCAGGTACGCGCCTAGGCGAGACAAGGCCATGGCATCGGCATCAGCGAATGACCAGTACCGGAATCGCACTGTGGGTGAGCACTTCCACCGTCTGGCTGCCGAGCAGCATGCGCTGCATGCCGCGGCGGCCGTGCGAGGTCATGATGATCAGATCGCTGTTGCAATCCTTGGCGGTCTGCACGATGCCCTCGGCCGCGAAACGATCCAGCACATGCCGCGGCGTGGCCTTGATGTTGGCAGCGGCGGCCAGCTCCAACGCCGGGCGCAGGATCTTTTCGGCGGCCGCTTCGCGCTCGGTGCGGTATTCCGGGCTGGCCTCGTAGCCCACGCTCCAGCCCATTGCGTCGTACATGCCCATCGCCCACGGCTCGGACACGGTGACGATATCCACTTTCGCACCGGTCGCCTTGGCCAGCTCCAGGCCTTGAAACAGGCCGCGATGCGAGAGCTCGGATGCATCGATGGCGATCAGGATTCGTTTGTACATGATGACCTCCCGGATGGACCGGCAGCCTCGCCGGCGACTTGAGATTGACAGTACTCCGCAACGCAGACCTTGAGATGGATCAATCTTGCACGTGACGGACTGTAGCGCCCAAAGCGACTCACCTGGTTGACGAGCGACCATCCCCGGCGCCAGGAACGCGTTCAAAACTGCCTGTTCGCGTATGAGCTGCATTGCACCGGCCGCGTCCGCCTGGCAGCTGCGCGATCGTTTTGATAGCGGCTCTTCTTCGTTGCGTTCAGTCGGTGGGCGCCTCTGTCAACAACAACTTCAAAC